>NZ_BCPP01000284.1:0-7207 GCF_016586125.1 Burkholderia sp. E168m23 | reverse complement strand
ACGGATCGCGATCTACGACGATATCTGCGACCGCTTGAACGCGGCCCCGATTCAGCATATCGGCAAGCTGCTGGTGATCTGGAGGCCCGAAGCCGCAGCAGCCCCGGCCCGCGGCCGTCGTGCCGGTGCGCTGCCCAGCGCGGCAGAAGCCGCCGACGACAAGAAAGGCCGCGCCCCGCGCACCGTGAAGGTCGTCAAGGTGTCGCCGAACGCGAGCCCCGTGCGCCGTCCGAGGCCGGTGAAGGTCACGGTGCGCGGCAACGAACGCGTGACGGCAGGCGGCACCGTGAAGCGTGCGAAAAAGCGCCAGGCCAGCACCAAGCGGCCGTTCCAGGACAAGTAACACGCCGGTGCGGCACGGATTCCCGTGCCGCCCTGCCCCGTCGTTGCGCAACGCGCAACGACGAGCGCTCAGGCGTCGCGCGCCGGCAGACGCCAGATCAGCATCAGCCCCAGCACGCTTTCGACGAGATAGAACACGCTCGAAACGCCGTGCAGCATCCCGAAGCGGCTCGCATACGGCGAATTCGCGATATCGGTGCCCGCATCCATCGCGGCCACGCGCAGCGCGTTCATGAACGGCTGCAGCGCAAAATACCCGACCAGCACGCATACGACCATCGCGGCGACGATCCAGCGCACGCGGCGATACTCGCTGCTGCCGCGCCGCACCTGCTGATTCGACAACGCGAGCAGCAGCACGCCGCACACGACGCCGAGGATCGCCTCGATACGGAACAGCTGGGCGGCGACCGAACCGGCCGTCATCCGTTCCAGCGTCTTGAACAATACGGGCGCGACCGCATACCCGATCGTCAGCAGGCTGCCGACCCATACGGCCGACAGCAGACGGAACACGCGATGCGGCATCACGTCGCCCCGCTTCAGATGTAGCTGACCGAGATGATTTCGTACTCGCGCACGCCGCTCGGCGCCTGCACGGCCGCGACGTCGCCTTCGGACTTGCCGATCAGCGCACGTGCGATCGGCGAGCTGACCGAGATCAGGCCGTGATCGATGTCGGCTTCGTCGTCGCCGACGATCTGGTACTTGACGGTGTCGCCCGACTCGAGATCCTCGAGTTCGACCGTCGCGGCGAACACCACGCGGCCATCGGCGTCGAGCACCGTGGGATCGATGATTTGCGCGGCGGACAGCTTGGATTCGAGTTCCGCGATGCGGCCCTCGATAAAGCCCTGCTTTTCCTTCGCTGCGTCGTATTCGGCGTTTTCGGACAGATCGCCCTGTGCGCGGGCCTCCGCGATCGCGTTGATCACGGCCGGCCGCTCGACGGACTTGAGGCGCTGCAATTCATCGCGCAGTTGCTCTGCGCCACGCTTTGTCAACGGAATGGTGCTCATAAACGGCTCAATCGCTAAAAACGGCTATAAAAAAAATCACCGCGATTAAGCGCGCTTCCGATGCACTGGAAACACCGCCTAATCGCGGCACGTGTTGCTTCGACAGGTAACTGACCGCTTAGTTTAGGCGAGCGTGAAGACCTTGTAAATCATAGACTTCCAGATCCTTCAGGTAGCGCAAGCCTTCAACTGCCGCGCGCGCGCCCGACATCGTCGTGTAGTACGTGACCTTGTGCGCCTGCGCGCTCATGCGGATCGAGCGCGAATCGGCGATCGCCTGGCGCGTCTCGTCGACCGTCGTGAACACGAGGGCGATCTCGCCGTTCTTGATCATGTCGACGATGTGCGGACGGCCGTCCTTCACCTTGTTCACGACCTTCACCGGCACGCCGGCCGCTTCGATCGCGGCAGCCGTGCCCTTGGTCGCGACGATCGGGTAGCCGAGGTCGTGCAGCATGCGCGCAACTTCGACGGCCTTCGGCTTGTCCGCGTCCATCACGGTCAGCAGCACCGTGCCCGACTCCGGCAGGCGCGAACCGGCCGCGAGCTGCGACTTGAAGAGCGCTTCGCCGAACGTCTGGCCGACGCCCATCACTTCGCCGGTCGAGCGCATTTCAGGCCCGAGGACCGGATCGACGGTCGGGAACTTGACGAACGGGAACACCGCTTCCTTCACGCTGAAGTACGGCGGCTCGACTTCCTTCGTCACACCCTGCTGCGCGAGCTTCTGGCCGACCATCGCGCGCGCCGCGATCTTCGCGAGCGGCAGGCTGGTCGCCTTCGACACGTACGGTACCGTGCGCGACGCGCGCGGGTTCACTTCCAGCACGTAGATGATGTCCTGCTTCGAGCCGTCCGCCTGCGGTACCTGCTGGATCGCGAACTGCACGTTCATCAGGCCGACCACGTTCAGCGCCTTCGCCATCGCGCCCGTCTGGCGCTTCAGCTCGGCCACGGTTTCCTTCGACAGCGAGTACGGCGGCAGCGAGCATGCCGAATCGCCCGAGTGGACGCCCGCCTGCTCGATGTGCTCCATCACGCCGCCGATGAACACGGCTTCGCCGTCGCAGATGCAGTCGACGTCGCACTCGATCGCGTCGTTCAGGAAGCGGTCGAGCAGCACCGGCGAATCGTTCGACACCTTCACGGCCTCGCGCATGTAGCGCTCGAGGTCGCGCGGCTCGTGGACGATTTCCATCGCGCGGCCGCCGAGCACGTACGACGGACGCACGACCAGCGGGTAGCCGATTTCGTCGGCCAGCGCGAGCGCTTCGTCTTCGGCGCGCGCGGTGCGGTTCGGCGGCTGGCGCAGGCCGAGGTCCTGCAGCAGCTTCTGGAAGCGTTCGCGGTCTTCGGCCGCGTCGATCATGTCCGGCGACGTGCCGACGATCGGCACGCCGTGCGCCTCGAGGTCGAGCGCGAGCTTCAGCGGCGTCTGGCCGCCGTACTGGACGATCACGCCGACCGGCTTTTCCTTGTCGACGATCTCGAGCACGTCCTCGAGCGTCAGCGGCTCGAAGTACAGGCGGTCGGACGTGTCGTAGTCGGTCGACACCGTTTCCGGGTTGCAGTTGACCATGATCGTTTCATAGCCGTCCTCGCGCATCGCGAGCGCCGCGTGCACGCAGCAGTAGTCGAACTCGATGCCCTGGCCGATCCGGTTCGGGCCACCGCCCAGCACCATGATCTTCTTGTTCGTGGTCGGCTGCGCCTCGCACTCTTCCTCGTAGGTCGAGTACATGTAGGCGGTTTTCGTCGCGAACTCGGCCGCGCACGTGTCGACGCGCTTGTAGACCGGGCGCACGTTCAGTTCGACGCGACGCTTGCGGACGTCTTCCGGCGTCGCGCCGAGCAGCTTCGCGAGGCGGCGGTCGGAGAAGCCGCTCTGCTTCAGGTAGCGCAGCTCGTCGAACGTCAGCGACGCGAGCGTACGGCCCGACAGCGCCTTTTCCTTCAGGATGATCTGCTCGATCTGCTCGAGGAACCACGGATCGATCGCGGTTTCCGCGAAGATTTCCTCGGCCGTCATGCCGATGCGGAACGCATCGCCGACGTACCAGATGCGGTCCGGACCCGGCTCGTGGATCTCGATCGCGATCTCGTCGCGGTTGGTCGACTTCTCGTCGAGGCCGTCGACACCGACTTCGAGGCCGCGCAGCGCCTTCTGGAACGATTCCTGGAACGTGCGGCCGATCGCCATCACTTCGCCGACCGACTTCATCTGCGTGGTCAGGCGCGAATCGGCTTCGCGGAACTTCTCGAACGCGAAACGCGGAATCTTCGTGACGACGTAGTCGATCGTCGGCTCGAACGACGCCGGCGTCTGGCCGCCGGTGATTTCGTTCTTCAGCTCGTCGAGCGTGTAGCCGACCGCCAGCTTCGCGGCGACCTTCGCGATCGGGAAGCCGGTCGCCTTCGATGCGAGCGCCGACGAACGCGATACGCGCGGGTTCATCTCGATGACGACCATGCGGCCGTCCCGCGGGTTGATCGAGAACTGCACGTTCGAACCGCCCGTGTCGACGCCGATCTCGCGCAGCACCGCGAGCGATGCGTTACGCAGGATCTGGTATTCCTTGTCGGTAAGCGTCTGCGCAGGCGCTACCGTGATCGAGTCGCCGGTGTGCACGCCCATCGGGTCGAGGTTTTCGATCGAGCAGACGATGATGCAGTTGTCGGCGCGGTCGCGCACGACTTCCATCTCGTATTCCTTCCAGCCAAGCAGCGACTCTTCGATCAGCAACTCGCGCGTGGGCGACAGGTCGAGACCGCGCTTGCAGATCTCCTCGAACTCTTCGCGGTTGTACGCGATGCCGCCGCCCGAACCGCCGAGCGTGAACGACGGACGGATCACGACCGGGTAGCCGCTGCCGCCCGTCTCCGCCATGATCTCGGCGTGCACCTTGGTCGCCTCTTCCATCGAGTGCGCGATGCCCGACTTCGCGGAACCGAGACCGATCTTGGTCATCGCTTCCTTGAACTTCTGGCGGTCTTCCGCCTTGTCGATCGCTTCCGGCGACGCGCCGATCAGCTCGACGCCGAACTTCTCGAGCACGCCGTGGTGGTGCAGGTCGAGCGCGCAGTTCAGCGCGGTCTGGCCGCCCATCGTCGGCAGGATCGCGTCCGGGCGCTCCTTCTCGATGATGCGTGCGACGACTTCCCACGTGATCGGCTCGATGTAGGTCACGTCGGCCGTGTTCGGGTCGGTCATGATCGTCGCCGGGTTGCTGTTGACGAGAACGACCTTGTAGCCCTCCTCACGCAACGCCTTGCAAGCCTGCGCGCCCGAATAGTCGAACTCGCACGCCTGGCCGATGATGATCGGGCCGGCGCCGATGATGAGGATGCTCTTGATGTCTGTGCGTTTTGGCATGGCTTGTGAATTCAATAAGTAATCGTTGTCGTGGGTCGGCCGGCGGCGCTCAGCTCATGGTCGCCAGCGCCAGCTTCACCGAGAAACCGATGAACAGGCCGCCCACGCTGCTCGCCGCACCTGCCGCGAGCTTGCGGCGGCGGCGGAAGTGCTCGGCGAGCCGCGCCCCCGCGAAGATCAGCGTGCTCAGGTACAGGAAGCTCGCGCATTGCGCGATCGCCCCGAGCACGACGAACGACAGCGCGGGATGCGGGAATGCCGGGTCGACGAACTGGATGAAGAACGAGATGAAGAACAGGATGGCCTTCGGATTCAGCAGGCTCACGATCAGCGCTTTCCGGAACGGCCGCTCGCCGTCGACCGCCTGCGGCGCCTCGACCGGCGCATCGCCGCGCGCGCGCAGCTTGCTCCACGCGCCGCGCAGCATCCCGGTGCCGATGTACAGCAGGTAGGCGGCGCCGCCGTACTTGACGACGGAGAACAGCAGCGGGTTCGCCTTCAGCAGCGACGCGACGCCCGCGGCGGACAGCACCATCAGCACGGTATCGCCGACGAACACGCCGCACGCCGCGCGATAGCCGGCCTTCACGCCGCGCTGCGCGGCGAGCGACAGCACGTACATCGAGTTCGGCCCCGGCAGCAGGATGATGAAGATCACGCCGAACACGTAGGTCCAGATATCCGTGATGCCGAGTGCGTGGCCGAACATGATGTGAATCTCCCGTTCTTCGGTTGCGTCAGTGACTCAGGCGTTGCGCTGCTTCGCCGCGTCCATCAGCGCGGTGAAACGGTCGAACAGATAGCCGATGTCGTGCGGGCCGGGCGACGCTTCCGGGTGGCCCTGGAAGCAGAACGCCGGCTTGTCGGTCAACTCGAAGCCCTGCAGCGTGCCGTCGAACAGCGACACGTGCGTCACGCGCGCGTTGGCCGGCAGCGAATCGGCGTCGACCGCGAAGCCGTGGTTCTGCGACGTGATCACGACCCGGCCGTCGCCGAGATCCTTCACCGGATGGTTCGCGCCGTGGTGGCCCGTCTTCATCTTCAGCGTCTTCGCGCCGACCGCGAGACCCATGATCTGATGGCCGAGGCAGATGCCGAAGGTCGGCACGCCGCGCTCGATGAATGCCTTGGTGGCCGCGATCGCGTAATCGCACGGCTCGGGGTCGCCGGGGCCGTTCGACAGGAAGATGCCGTCCGGATTCAGCGCGAGCGCATCTTCCGCGCTCGCCTGGGCCGGCAGCACCGTCACGTGGCAGCCGCGCTCCGCGAGCATGCGCAGGATGTTGTACTTGACGCCGAAGTCGTACGCGACGACGCGGTACTTCGGCGCTTCCTGCATGCCGTAGCCGCCTTCGAGACGCCATTCCGTCTGCTTCCACTCGAACGGCTTGGTGGTCGACACGACCTTCGCGAGATCCATGCCGGCGAGACCCTCGAACGAGCGCGCGAGCTCGATCGCCTTCGCTTCGTCGTCGGAGCCCGTCAGGATGCAGCCGCTCTGCGCGCCCTTGTCGCGCAGGATGCGGGTCAGCTTGCGGGTATCGATGCCGGCGATCGCGACGACGCCTTCGTCGCGCAGATAGTCGCCGAGCGTGCGGTCCATGCGGAAGTTCGATGCGAGCGTCGGCAGATCGCGGATGATCAGGCCGGCGGCATGGACTTTCGTGGCTTCGACGTCTTCGGCGTTGACGCCGACGTTGCCGATATGCGGATAGGTGAGCGTGACGATCTGGCGCGAGTAGCTCGGATCAGTCAGGATTTCCTGATAGCCGGTGATCGCGGTATTGAACACGACTTCGCCGATCGTATGGCCTTCGGCCCCGATCGAATAACCACGAAAGACCGTGCCGTCGGCGAGTGCAAGCAAGGCGGGAGAAAAAGACGGCAACACGGGAGGCTCCTTGGGGAACACCCTGCTGCCGACCTGTTTACCCTGCCGCGCGAGCGCCGCGCTGCGTGGGCGCGCGTGGTCGCTAGCTGGACGCGGCCTGCGTTGTCGAGACGCGAACCCGGCGCGTGGCGCACGAGGCTTCGCGGCATCGCCCGGCAGGCGGCGTGCGGCGGATGAACGGGATGAATGAGGTAGGCGCTAGGGTGCGAGGTTGATCAGCACAAACTTTCAAATTATAGCCTGAAAATGGCCCTATCTTCAATTGATATGGCCGTCCGATCATGCGCGCGCCGCGAGCGGCGGGCGCAGCGCACCGTGCTGCGGCCCTGTTTTCGCGGCCGCCGTACCTATCAGCGTACCGCCGGATCAGTGCGCCTGGCCAGCGCCGCGCGTGGGCCAGACGTACCAGATCGCGCTCGCGAGCTGCAGCGCGAGCAGCACGCCCCAGGCGGTGAAGTGCGCGGCGGCCGGATAACGGCCGTCGACCGCCGGCCAGTGCGACAGCACGGCGCCGACGCCGATCTGGAACGCGAAGATCAGCAGGAAGATCACGAGCGTGAGCGTCGTGTTCGCGCGACCGAT
>NZ_BCPP01000283.1:0-7218 GCF_016586125.1 Burkholderia sp. E168m23 | reverse complement strand
CTCGGGCTCACGTTCGTCGAGGCCGACAACGATTCGGTGCTCGTGTTCATGAAGGCCACACCTGCGTTCGACAGCGTGGTGATCGTCGCGATCAGCCTCGACCCGTGGCATCCGCAGGCCGCGAACTTCACGCTCGATGCGGCGCTGTGGCGCGGCCTCGGGCTGGCCGACGGCGAACCGCTCGATGCGCTCGAACAGGACGCCGCGCACGCGGAGACCTGGCGCGGCCATCGCCAGTACGTGTCGCTCGATCCGCACGTGCGGCCGTACGCAATCTGGCGGCTCGCGCCGTCTCCGGGCGCCGCGCGGGCGGCGGCACCCGAACCGGACTCCGCCCGCCGCCCTTCGGGAGCGCATGCATGATGAAACGCGAAGATTCCCTCGACGACGTGCGCCGCGCGCAATTCCCGTCGCTCGCGCCGGCCGGCACGCCGCGCCGGCGCCGCGCGCGCCGCCGCGAACCCGCGCTCTGCGCGGACGATCCGCTGTGGTACAAGGACGCGATCATCTACCAGGTGCACGTGAAGTCGTTCTACGACTCGAACAACGACGGCATCGGCGATTTCCCCGGCCTGATCGCGAAGCTCGACTACATCGCCGAACTCGGTGTCGACACGATCTGGCTGCTGCCGTTCTATCCGTCGCCGCGCCGCGACGACGGCTACGACATCGCCGATTACCGCGACGTGCATCCCGACTACGGCACGCTGGCCGACGTGCGGCGCTTCATCCGCGAAGCGCATGCGCGCGGCATCCGCGTGATCGCGGAGCTCGTGATCAACCACACGTCGGACCAGCATCCGTGGTTCCAGCGCGCGCGCCGCGCGAAGCCGGGATCCACGCATCGCGACTACTACGTGTGGTCCGACACCGACACGAAATACGCGGGCACGCGGATCATCTTTCTGGATACCGAAACGTCGAACTGGACCCACGACCCGGTGGCCGGCCAGTACTACTGGCACCGCTTCTACTCGCACCAGCCGGACCTGAACTTCGACAACCCGGCCGTCGTGCGCGAAGTGATCCAGGTGATGCGCTTCTGGCTCGACCTCGGCATCGACGGGCTGCGGCTCGACGCGGTGCCGTATCTCGTCGAGCGCGAAGGTACCAACAACGAGAACCTGCCCGAGACGCATGCGATCCTGAAGCGGATTCGCGCGACGATCGACGCCGAGTACCCGAACCGGATGCTGCTCGCGGAAGCGAACCAGTGGCCGGAAGACGTGCAGGAATACTTCGGCAACGAGGACGAATGCCACATGGCGTTCCACTTCCCGCTGATGCCGCGCATCTACATGTCGATCGCGAGCGAGGATCGCTTCCCGATCCTCGACATCATGCGGCAGACGCCGGCGCTCGCGCCGAGCAACCAGTGGGCCGTGTTCCTGCGCAACCACGACGAGCTGACGCTCGAGATGGTCACCGATTCGGAGCGCGACCTGCTGTGGCAGACCTATGCGAGCGACCGCCGCGCGCGGCTGAACCTCGGCATCCGGCGCCGGCTCGCGCCGCTGATGGAGCGCGACCGGCGCCGCATCGAGCTGATCAATTCGCTGCTGCTGTCGATGCCCGGCACGCCGGTGATCTACTACGGCGACGAACTCGGGATGGGCGACAACATCCACCTCGGCGACCGCGACGGCGTGCGCACGCCGATGCAGTGGTCGTCGGACCGCAACGGCGGCTTCTCGCGCGCCGACCCCGAACTGCTGGTGCTGCCGCCGGTGATGGGCTCGCTGTACGGCTATGACGCGATCAACGTCGAGGCGCAGACGCGCGATCCGCACTCGCTGCTGAACTGGACCCGCCGCATCCTCGCGACGCGCCGCGCGTCGCAGGCGTTCGGGCGCGGCACGATCCGCTTCCTGCGCCCGGAGAACCGCAAGGTGCTCGCGTACCTGCGCGAGCTGGACGGCCACGAGCCGGTGCTGTGCGTCGCGAACCTGTCGCGCGCGTCGCAGGCGGTCGAACTCGACCTGTCCGAATTCGCGGGCCGTGTGCCGATCGAGATGACGTCCGATTCGCCGTTTCCGCCGATCGGCCAGCTCCCGTATCTCCTCACCTTCCCGCCGTACGGGTTCCTGTGGTTCGTGCTCGCCGAGCATGGCCGCGAGCCGTCGTGGCGGCAGCCGCATGCGGAGCCACTGCCCGAATACGTGACGCTCGTGATGCGGCGCGGCGATACGCGGCCAGACGTCTCGCAACTGCACGCGCTGGCGCACGACGCGCTCGCGTCGTGGCTCGCACGGCGGCGCTGGTTCGCATCGAAGGATCGCAAGATCGGCGACGCGTGGCTGAACGTCGTCACGCCGATTCCGGACGAGCCGTTCCAGTATGCGGAGGCGTGGGTGTCCGCGAGCGACGGCGGCGTCGAGCGCTACGTGGTGCCGCTCGCGACCGCGTGGGGCGGCGAGACGTCCCATCCGCTATTCGCGCAACTGGCGCTGGCGCGCGTGCGGCGCGGCCATACGGTCGGCTACCTGACCGATGCGTTCGCGCTGCCGGCGTTCGCGCGCGGGATGCTGCGCAAGCTGCGCGACGGCGCGACGGTGCCCACGTCCGACGGCGGCCGGCTCACCTTTCTCCCGGAAGACGCGCTCGCCGGGCTCGATCCGGGCGACGACGCGGAAGTGCGCTGGCTCGCGGCCGAGCAGAGCAACAGTTCGCTCGTGATCGGCGACGCGATCGTGCTGAAGCTGGTGCGCAAGGTCGCGCACGGCATTCATCCGGAAGCGGAAATGAGCCGGCACCTGACGCGCATCGGCTATGCGAACACTGCGACGCTGGCCGGCGAAGTCGTGCACGTCGACCCGGACGGCACGCCGCATACGGTCGCGATCCTGCAGCGCTACGTCGACAACCAGGGCGACGCGTGGACGCGCTCGTTCGACTTCCTGCGCCGCGCGATCGACGAGCTGGCGCTGCCGGCCGCGGACGAAGGCGAGGCGGCCGAAACGGACGAGGAACCCGACGCACTGCTCGGCTACGCGGCGTTCGCCGGCATCATCGGCACGCGGCTCGGCCAGTTGCACGTCGCGCTCGCGCAGCCGTCCGACGATCCCGCGTTCGCACCGGAGCGCGCGACGCCCGATCACGTCGACGGCTGGTGCGTGGACGCGATCGCGTCGTTCGAACGCGCGCTCGACGTGCTGCGCACGCGGCTCGACGCGCTCGATGCGCCCACCCGCGCGTCGGCCGACGCGCTCCTCGCATCGCGCGACGCGGCCGTCGAGGCGCTCGGCGAACTGGTGCCGCGCACGCTCGACGCGCAATGCACGCGGATTCACGGCGATTTTCATCTGGGCCAGGTGCTCGACGTGCAGGGCGACGCGCTGCTGATCGACTTCGAAGGCGAACCGGCGCGCCCGCTCGAGCGGCGTCGCGCGAAATCGCATCCGCTGCGTGACGTGGCCGGCCTGCTGCGCTCGCTGTCGTACGTGAGCGCGACCGCGCAGTTCGCGATCGAGAAGGCGCCGCCGCAAGCGGCCGGCCGCAAGCGCGCGCTGTTCGACCGCTTCGGGCAGGCCGCGGCCGACCGCTTCGTCGAATGCTATCGCGCGGCGGCCGACCTCGCGCCCGCGCGCTTCGTCGATCCGCACTATGCGGACCGCCTGCTCGCACTGTTCCTGATCGACAAGGCGTCGTACGAGCTGTGCTACGAAGCCGCGAACCGGCCCGACTGGCTGAGCGTGCCGGTCGGCGGGCTCGCGGCGCTGGTCGACCGGCTGCTCGGCGACGGCGTGCTGCCCGACGACGGAGGAAACCCATGACCGATACGCTGTTCGAACGCGCCGATATCGATGCGCTGCTCGCCGGCCGCCATCCCGACCCGTTCGCGTGCCTCGGCCCGCACGAACAGGACGACCGGATCGTCGTGCGGGCGCTGCTGCCCGGCGCCGAGCGCGTGCGCGCGCTGTCGCCGGACGGCGCCGAACTCGGCACGCTCGCGTGCGTCGATCGCGCGGGCTGCTTCGCGGGGACGATCGCGCACGATGGCGGCGCCCCGCACTATCTGCTCTCGATCGACTGGCCGGATGCGCACCAGGTGACCGACGATGCGTACGCGTTCGGCACGCTGCTCGACGAAGCAGCGCTTGCGCGTTTTTCGGCCGGCGACCCCGAAGCCGTGCTCGACTGCCTCGGCGCGACACCGGTGCGCATCGACGACACCGACGGCGTGCGGTTCGCGGTGTGGGCGCCGAGCGCGCAGCGCGTGTCGGTGGTCGGCGATTTCAACGCATGGGACGGCCGCCGCCATCCGATGCGGCTGCGGCGGCCGTCGGGCGTGTGGGAGCTGTTCGTGCCGGGCATCGGCCCGGGCGAGCGCTACAAGTACGAGCTGGTCGCGGCCGACGGGCGCGTGCTGCCGCACAAGGCCGATCCGTGCGCACGGGCGACCGAGGCGCCGCCGCGCACGGCGTCGGTGGTCGCCGACGTCGCGGCGCTCCACGCGTTCGCCTGGCACGACGACGGCTGGATGCACGCGCGGCCGCGCCACGACGACCGCTACCGCGTGCCGTGGTCGATCTACGAGGTCCATCCGGAGTCGTGGCAGCGCATCCCCGAACAGATGGACCGCAGCGCGACGTGGGACGAACTCGCCGAGCGGCTGATTCCGTACGTGAAGGGGATGGGCTTCACACACGTCGAGTTCATGCCGATCGCCGAATACCCGTTCGGCGGCTCGTGGGGCTACCAGCCGCTCGCGCAGTTCGCGCCGTCCGCGCGCTTCGGGCCGGTCGACGGCTTCGCGCGCTTCGTCGATCGCGCGCACGCGGCCGGCATCGGCGTGCTCGTCGACTGGGTGCCCGCGCATTTTCCGAACGACGCGCACGGGCTCGCGCAATTCGACGGCAGCGCGCTGTACGAGCATGCCGACCCGCGCGAGGGGATGCACCCCGACTGGAACACCTGCGTGTTCAACGTCGGGCGCACCGAGGTCAGTGCGTTTCTCGTCGCGTCGGCGCTCGCGTGGGCGCGCCGCTATCACGTCGACGGCATCCGAGTCGACGCGGTCGCGTCGATGCTGTACCGCGACTATTCGCGCAAGGAAGGCGAATGGGTGCCGAACGTGTACGGCGGCCGCGAAAACCTCGAATCGGTCGCGTTCCTGCGCCGGCTGAACGACACGCTGCACGGTGATGCCGCGCCGGCCGGCGTCGTCACCGTCGCGGAGGAATCGACCGCGTGGCCGGGCGTCACCGCGCCGACCGCCGACGGCGGGCTCGGCTTCGACTTCAAGTGGAACATGGGCTGGATGCACGACACGCTCGCGTACCTGCACGAAGACCCGATCCACCGCCGCTATCACCACGACCGGATGACGTTCGGGCTCGTGTATGCGTTCTCCGAGCGCTTCGTGCTGCCGCTGTCGCACGACGAGGTCGTGCACGGCAAGGGCTCGCTCGTCGCGAAGATGCCCGGCGACGCGTGGCAGCGGCTCGCGACGCTGCGCGCGTATTTCGGCTTCATGTGGGCACACCCCGGCAAGAAGCTGCTGTTCATGGGCAGCGAATTCGCGCAGTGGAGCGAGTTCGCGCACGACGCGACGCCACACTGGGATTTGCTCGACGCGCCCGCGCATCGCGGCGTGCAGCGGCTCGTGCGCGATCTCAACCGCGCGTATGCGGCCGAGCCGGCGCTGCATGCGCTCGACTGCCACGCGGCCGGCTTCGCCTGGCTGATCGGCGACGACCGCGACAACAGCGTGTTCGCGTTCGCGCGCCGCGACGATACGGGGCGCCTGGTCGTCGCCGTCTGCAACTTCACACCCGTGCCGCGCGCCGGTTACCGGCTCGGCCTGCCCGCGCCCGGCCATTGGCGCGAACTGATGAACACCGATGCCGCGTCGTACGGCGGCACCAACGCCGGCAACGACGGCGCCGTGTGGGCCGAAGCGGTGCCCGCGCACGGCGAGGCGTGGTCGGCGAGCTTGCGCCTGCCGCCGCTCGCGACGCTCTGGTTGACCCCCGCCTGATCACTCACCTCCCCGACACGGAGATCCACCCCATGCCGACCGCCCTGCCCGACCGTCTCGAACCCGGCCGCAGCTATCCGCTCGGCGCCAGTTGGGACGGCCTCGGGACCAACTTCGCGGTGTTTTCCGCGCATGCGCAGCGCATCCAGCTGTGCGTGTTCGACCCGACCGGCCGCAAGGAACTCGCGCGCCTCGACCTGCCCGAATGCACCGACGAGGTGTGGCACGGCTACCTGCCCAATGCGCATCCGGGCACCGTGTACGGGTTCCGCGCGGACGGCCCGTACCAGCCGCAGCACGGCCATCGCTTCAATCCGACCAAGCTGCTGCTCGACCCGTACGCGCGCAAGCTGGTCGGCCAGTTCCGCTGGTCGGACGCGCTGTTCGGCTATCGCGTGCATTCGAACCGGGCCGACCTGTCGATGGACCGCCGCGATTCGGCCCCCGCGATGCCGAAAGCCGTGGTCGTCGACGAAGCGTTCGACTGGAGCAACGACCGCCGCCCAAACGTGCCGTGGCGCAGCACCGTGATCTACGAGACTCACGTGCGCGGCGCGTCGATGCGCCGCGCCGGGCTGCGCCCGCCGGAGCGCGGCACGTTCGCGTCGCTCGCGCATCCGGCGTTCATCGATCACCTGCTGTCGATCGGCGTGACGACGGTCGAGCTGCTGCCGATTCACGCGTTCCTGCAGCAGCGCGAACTCGTGAAACGCGGGCTGCGCAATTACTGGGGCTACGACACGGCCGCGTTCTTCGCGCCGGAGCCGTCGTACCTGACGACGCGGCGGCTCGACGAAATGCGCATCGCGGTGCGCCAGCTGCATGCGGCCGGCATCGAGGTCGTGCTCGACGTGGTCTACAACCACACGTGCGAAGGCAACCAGCTCGGGCCCACGCTGTCGTGGCGCGGCCTCGACAACGCGAGCTATTACCGGCTGCGGCCCGACGATCCGCGCTACCACGTCGACGAAACCGGCTGCGGCAACACGCTGAACATGTCGCATCCGCGCGTCGTGCAGATGGTGATGGATTCGCTGCGCTACTGGGCGACCGCGTTCAACATCGACGGCTTCCGCTTCGATCTCGGCGTGACGCTCGGCCGCGAGGATCACGGCTTCGAGCCGGGCGCCGGGTTCTTCGATGCGCTGCGGCAGGACCCGGTGCTCGCGCAGCGCAAGCTGATCACCGAGCCGTGGGATCTCGGCCCCGGCGGCTATCAGCTCGGCCGCCACCCGCCC
>NZ_BCPP01000282.1:0-7257 GCF_016586125.1 Burkholderia sp. E168m23 | reverse complement strand
TCGGTCAGGTATGGGTGAATCGCAATGCTGCCGCTCAATGGTCGAGCGGCAGCAGAATCTGAAATTCGGTACGTCCGGGCCGGCTTTCGACCTCGATCATCCCGTCGTGCTGCTGCACGAACGTCTGCGCGAGCGTGAGGCCGAGGCCGCTGCCGTCGTCGCGTCCGGACACGAGCGGGTAGAAGATCCGGTCGCGGATCTCTTCCGGAATGCCGGGCCCGTTGTCGACCACGTGCAAGTCCAGTGCCAGCTTGTACAGGCGCTTCGCGATCGTGATCTTGCGCGCGATGCGCGTGCGCAGCTCGATCTTCGCGTCGCCCTGCGCGATCCGTTCGCGCAGCGCCTGCGCGGCGTTGCGAACGATGTTGAGCAGCGCCTGGATCAACTGCTCCTTGTCGCCGCGCAGGTCGGGCACGCTCACGTCGTAATCGCGCTCGATCGTGAGCCCGCGCGGAAATTCCGCGAGCATCACCGCGCGCACGCGTTCGCACACTTCATGAATGTTCACGTCGCCGACGATGTGCGGATGCCGGTGCGGCTCCAACAGCCGATCGACGAGCGTCTGCAGGCGATCGGATTCCTTGATGATCACCTGCGTGTATTCGCGCAACTCGCCGCGCTCGCGCTCGCCCAGTTCGAATTCGAGCAGCTGGGCTGCGCCGCGAATGCCGCCGAGCGGGTTCTTGATCTCGTGCGCGAGGTTGCGGATCAGTTGCTTGTTGACCGCGGTCAGGTCGTGGATGCGCTCTTCCCGATCGGTGCGCGACTGCCGCTCGTTCTCGAACAGCTCGACGAGCACGAAATCGGGCGCGCTCTCGAGGAAGCCGACGATCGCATGCACGTGCAGCGGTTCGCGGCCGGGCCGGTCGAGCACCGTATCGAGGTGCGTCGCGTGAAAGCGTTCCTGGCCGATCGCGGTGATCGTCGACGCAAGCTCGTTCGCGTTCGGAAAAATCTCGCCCCACGGCCGCTGTGCGAGCTGCCGCCGCGAGATGTCGAGCATCGCCTCCGCGGACGGGTTCGCGAACGCGACCCGCAGCGTCTTGCGGTCGAGCACGATCACGACCGTCGGCAGCGCTTCGAGCCCCGCCAGCAGACCCGAGCGCGCGAGCCGCTCGTCGTCCGTCAGTCGTTCGGGTTGCCCCGTTTTCGCCTTGATCAGATTCTTCAGAACCATCTGCGTGCTTGTCGCGCCTCACCGGGCCAGAAAATGAAAATCGTCGGAACAAAAAAGGGACGGCCGGACGCCGTCCCCTTTCAGACTCCGCCGTTCCCGCCGCCAGCCGCGCGACGGGAACGAACCGGCATGACGGCGCTGAATCGAAGCGCCATCGCCGATTAGAGCGAGTAGTACATCTCGAACTCGATCGGGTGCGTCGTCATGCGGAACTTCGCCAGCTCCTGCTCCTTCAGCGCGAGGTACGCGTCGAGCATGCTGTCCGTGAACACGCCGCCACGGGTCAGGAACTCGCGATCCTTGTCGAGCGCTTCCAGTGCCTGGTCGAGGCCTGCGCAGACGGTCGGGATCTTTGCATCCTCTTCCGGCGGCAGGTCGTACAGGTTCTTGTCGGCTGCTTCGCCCGGATGGATCTTGTTCTGGATCCCGTCGAGGCCGGCCATCATCAGCGCCGAGAACAACAGGTACGGGTTCGCCATCGGGTCCGGGAAGCGCGTTTCGATACGGCGGCCCTTCGGGTTCGACACGTGCGGAATGCGGATCGATGCCGAACGGTTGCGTGCCGAGTAGGCGAGCTTGACCGGTGCTTCGAAGTGCGGGACCAGACGCTTGTACGAGTTCGTCGTCGGGTTCGTGATCGCGTTCAGCGCACGGGCGTGCTTGATGATGCCGCCGATGTAGAACAGCGCCAGTTCCGACAGGCCGGCGTAGCCGTTGCCCGCGAACAGGTTCTGGCCGTCCTTCCAGATCGACTGGTGAACGTGCATGCCCGAACCGTTGTCGCCGACGACCGGCTTCGGCATGAACGTCGCCGTCTTGCCGTACGAGTGCGCGACGTTATGGATGATGTACTTCGACCATTGCGTCCAGTCGGCGCGCTGAACCAGCGTCGAGAACTTCGTGCCGATTTCGTTCTGGCCCTGGCCCGCCACTTCGTGGTGGTGCACTTCGACCGGGATGCCGAGCTGCTCGAGCAGCAGGCACATTTCCGAACGCATGTCCTGGAACGTGTCGACCGGCGCGACCGGGAAGTAGCCGCCCTTCGTGCCCGGACGGTGGCCGGTGTTGCCGCCTTCGAATTCCTTGCCGGCCGACCACGGTGCTTCTTCCGAGTTGATCTTCACGAAGCAGCCCGACATGTCCGTGTTCCACTGGACCGAGTCGAAAATGAAGAATTCCGGTTCCGGACCGAAGTACGCCGTGTCGCCGATACCCGTGCTCTTCAGGTAGGCTTCCGCGCGCTTCGCGAGCGAACGCGGGTCGCGCTCGTAGCCCTTGCCGTCGGCCGGCTCGACCACGTCGCAGGTCAGCACGAGGGTCGACTCTTCGTAGAACGGGTCGACGAAGGCAGCGGTCGGGTCCGGCATGAGCAGCATGTCCGACGCCTCGATGCCCTTCCAGCCCGCGATCGACGAACCGTCGAATGCATGGCCGCTTTCGAACTTGTCTTCGTCAAACGCCGAAACCGGCACCGACACGTGCTGTTCCTTGCCGCGCGTATCCGTGAAGCGGAAATCGACAAACTTGACGTCCTCGTCCTTCACGAGCTGCATGACGTCGGCGACGGTTTTACTCATAACCTCTTCTCCTGATTGAACAATTCCGGCGGACTGGGAAACCGCCTCGTTTATCGAGCTGATCGGGGTCTTGCTTTGGCGCAGCGCGCCCCGATTCGACCGAATTCTATATAGCAGCTTCCGTGCCACCTTCATGCAGGATCGGCGCGAATCGCGTCAGGGCTCGCCAGGACAGGGCTGCGCTGCGCGATTCCGGGGCTTTACCCGCCATCGGTTCCGCCCCGAAAGCACCGACGTGGTGCAACCATCGAGCCCCGTCGCTTCGAGCGAGTTATTTTGGTGCATTCGCGCCATTCTGCACTCTTTTGGTGAGCGCGTGTACGGCCCATGCACCGTGTCGCAGGCGGACGTCCGTGCCGCGACGTCGCGCTAGAATGATCGTTTGACCGATACGGAGACTCCCTACCATGAGTACGCTGGACCAGCTTTACGCGAAGGCCGACGAACGCCGCGCACAAGGCGCGCTCAACTATGCCGGCGCGCTGCTGCCGGTCGAAGCATTCGAACTGCTGCAGCTCGACCCGTCGGCGCGCCTGGTCGACGTGCGCACCCGCGCCGAGCTCGACTGGATCGGCCGCCCGCTCGTCGGCGACGACCAGTACCTGCACCTCGAATGGACGCGTTACCCGGGCGGCGTGCCGAACGCCGAATTCGTCAACGAACTGAAGGCGGCCCTCCCGGCCGATACGCCCATCCTGTTCCTGTGCCGCAGCGCCGCGCGCTCGAAGCTCGCCGCGGTCGCATCCGCGCAGGCCGGCTTCACGAAGGCGTTCGACCTGCTCGAAGGCTTCGAAGGCGCGAAGGACGCCGAAGGCCACCGCAAGACGGTCGACGGCTGGTGCTTCCGCAAACTGCCGTGGATCGGCGCCTGAGCGCGCGCCGCTCACGCCGGCTGCGACGACCTCATCGTCGAGCCGGGCGATGACATGCCGATGACGGGCCGCGTTGCGCGGCCCGTTGCTTTTGACAAGGCGGCGTGGCAGGCCGCTCAGGCGCGCGGCGTATCGGGCTCGACGACGTCGCCGCCGAGCAGGTGCACGCCTTCGCGCAGCTTCACGAACGCGGCCGCGACCGCTTCCGGCTCGCCCTTCACGCCGAGATCGATGTGACGGCGCGCATAGATGCCGCCGCGCTCCGCGTCGCCGACGCTCGGCAGGCTGAACACGCGCACGCCGGGGAAATCGCGCTCGATCTTCTCCATCAACGGCGTGAGCGTCGATTCCGGCAGCTCGAACACGTACAGCGAGCGCTCGGCATGCGGCGTCGCGTGATGCAGATGCGCGTACTTCGTATCGAGCACCCATTCGATCATCGGCCACGCCATCACCGGGAAGCCCGGCACGAAATGCAGATCGCCGACCGAGAAGCCGGGAATCCGGTTGTAGCCGTTCGGGATGATCGTCGCGCCCGCCGGGAACACGCCCATGTTGAAGCGATGCTGGTTCTCCGGCGACTCGAAGTCGACCGGCGCGGCCGGATCGGTGTGCGTCTCGCGAATGCGCTCCGAAATCAACGTCTTCGCCTCCGGATGCAGCTCGAGCGGCACGCCGAGCGCGGCGGCCGCGCACTGGCGCGTGTGGTCGTCCGGCGTCGCGCCGATCCCGCCCGTCGAGAACACGATGTCGCCCGATGCGATCGCGCGCGCGAGCGTCGCGGTGATACGCGCCGGATCGTCGCCAACGTATTCGGCCCAGTCGAGCGCGAGGCCGCGCGCGCCGAGCAGCTCGATGACCTTCGCCAGATGCTTGTCCTGCCGGCGGCCCGAAAGGATTTCGTCGCCGATGATGATGATGCCGATGCTCATGCCTGCCTCATGTCGATTGCGGTGGCGCGCGCACTGGCGCGCAGGTCTTCCAGCGCGCGCAGGCAGTAGTGCCCGAACCACAGCGCCGAGAAGACGAGGATGAAAGCGTAAACCCAGATCATGGCGGCCGCGACGAACGGGAACAGCACCATCATCCAGACCGACGAGACCCACACGAAGGTCGGCACGGTGCCGAGCAGCCCGGTCGCGACGCCGATGCCGATCAGCGGCCAGCGGTGCCGGCGCACCAGCGCGCGGCGCTCGTCGCGGCTCGCGTGCAGCGCGAGCGCGTCGTAGGTCATCACGCGGTACGTGAGCCAGCCCCAGATCACCGGCGGCAGCAGCGCGAAGAACGGCGGAATCAGCCACAGCGGGATCGTGACGACGAGCAGCACGACGCCGACGATCGCCGCGCCGAGCGAATTGACCACGCTGCCGAAGAAGGTGCCGCCCCGCTTCGCTTCGAGCGCCGCGAACTGGCGATTCGACAGGTGCTTGATCACGACCGGCATCGAGATCGTCGCGATCAGCAGCAGCACGGTCAGCACGATCAGCGGGATCGCGAGCGACACGACCACGAACGGCGCGACGACCGCATGCAGTTGCGACATGCCGATCGCGTCGAACGCGCGATACAGCATGGCCGTCAGCACGAAGCCGTCGAGCGCGCCGCGCGCGAGGTCCAGCAGCGTCTGCCACGAGAACCACAGCACGGCGCCCCACAGCAGCGCCGACACGACGAACGGCATCAGGGTGAGCCACAGCATGCGCGGGTGCAACGCGCTGGCGAGCGCCCGGACGAAGGAACGCAGCAAGTCGTTCATGCGAGCCTATGGAATCTGGATTGACGGAGAAAAACGGGGAAAGGATAAACCACGCGGCCCGCATGCGCCAAAGCGCATGCGGGCCGCGTGGAAGGGTCGTTCAACGGGAGAACGGCCGGAGGGGATCAGGCCGACGCCGCGCCGCGCTTGGCGGGGAACAGGCGCCGGAAGATCCGCACGAACGCCAGGCCGTGCTGCGACCAGAAGCCGTCGCCATAGGACACGCCCTCGACCTGCTCGCGGATGCCGGTCGGCTCGACCGTGCGGCTCCACGACGCGGTGCCGAACATCATGTCCCACCACGGGAACAGCACGCCGAAGTTGCAGCCGTACTTGGTGCCTTCGTGGCCATAGCCGACCGCATGGTGGCGGCGGTGGAAGATCGGGCTGACGAGCAGGCGCTCGCCGAGCCAGCCGAACGACAGCCGCGCATTCGTATGCTGGATGCTCTGCACGAAGTTCGTGACCGCGGTGAGCACGACGAACTGCGACGGCGTCACGCCGATCACGAGCGCGATCGCCGCGAAGAAGCACGACTGCAGCACGTCGTCGAGCAGGTGGTTGCGGTCGTCGCACCACAGCGACATCTGGCGCTGGCTGTGATGGACCGCGTGCAGCTCCCACCAGACGCCGAACTTGTGTTGCCAGCGGTGATACCAGTAGCCGGCGAAATCGAGCACGACGAGGTAGATCGCGAACGCGACGATCGGCTGCGAGGTCACGCCCGGCCACAGATAGTCGAGGTTGACGTTCGCGACGCCGTGCAGGCGCAGCCACGCCTGGAAGTTGTCGAACACCGGCTGCAGCGCGAAGAAGAAGAACAGCGTGTAGATGCCGAGCTTCGAGATCGCCGTGTAGATCACGTCGACCCGCACCGCGCGGCGGTTCTTCCAGCGCTCGACCGGCAGCAGCGCCTCGAGCGGGCGCAGCAGCGCGAACATCAGCACCATCTGCAGCGCGCCGATGATCACCCAGTACAGCGCGTCGTAGGTGTCCTCGTCATAGTCCATCAGGTTGAACTTGAAGAGGAGCGGCTGCACGACGTCGACGTACAGCCAGGTCTGGATGTCCGACACGAACGCATCGATCAGGTGCAGCATCGTTCGCCTCCGCCCGTCACGCGCCGTTCGCCGCTCTCCACGGCGCGCGGTCGTAGAAGTAGATGCCGTGCGGCGAGCGGCCGACGGCGATCGTCTGCACCAGCTTGCGCGAGGCCAGGTCGATGATCCCGACCTTCTTCGCGAAACGGAACGTCACCCACAGCGTCTTCTTGTCGGCGGACAGCTCCATGTCGTCGGGGCCCGGCAACAGGCCCGTGATGTCGCCGACGTTGGTGAGCGTGTTCTCGTCGATGATGCTGATCGTGTTCGCGACGCGGTTCGTCACCGCGACGTGCGTGCCGTCGGCGAGCGAGCGGAAGTTGTGCGCGCCCTTGCCCGTGTAGATCTGCTTGACGATCTTCTGGTTGCGCCAGTCGACGACCGCGACGTAATCCGCGCCGGTCATCCCGACGAGCAGGAATTTGTCGTCCGGCGTGAGCCACAGGCCGGCCGGCACCTTGCCGACCTTCATCCTCCATTTGACCGTCTGCGTCGGCAGGTCGATCGCCGCGATCTCGCCGGACACCTGCAGCGACACGAGCAGCGTCTTGCTGTCCTTCGTGAACGCGAGGTGGCTCGGCATCACCGCGAGCGGCACGCGCTTCACGAGCTTCAGGTCGCGGCCGTCGTAGCCGTAGATGTCGACGCGGTCGAGCCGCAGGCCGGCCGCCGCGAACCACTTGCGATCGGGCGAGAAACCGAGCTGGTAAGGATCGTCGATCCCTTCGACGGTGCGCTGCAGCTTGCCCGTCTTAGGATCGAGGAACATCAGGCT
>NZ_BCPP01000281.1:0-7267 GCF_016586125.1 Burkholderia sp. E168m23 | reverse complement strand
CCAAAACGCTTCCATCTTAGGTCGAACACGCAACCTGAAATTATTTTTTCTACGATAAATTTTGGCCCGTAGCAGCCGGGGCGGTCCCGCTGCCGATCAAGGGGCAAAAATGAGCACCGGTTCCGTCCAGCACTTCGCATTCGAACAAAATCCCCATCCCGTCCCGGCGGCCGAGCGCGCCGCGCTGCTCGACGATCCCGGTTTCGGCCGCGTCTTCACGGATCACATGGTGACGATCCGGTACTCGGCGGAACAAGGGTGGCATGACGCGAAAATCGGGCCGCGCGAAGCGTTCCGATTCGATCCGGCCACGCTCGTGCTGCATTACGCGCAGGAGATTTTCGAGGGCTTGAAAGCCTACCGGTTGCCTGGCGGCGGCGCGGCGTTGTTCCGTCCCGACGCGAATGCACGGCGCTTTCGCCACTCCGCCGAGCGGCTCTCGATGGCGCCGTTGCCGGAGGCGATGTTCGTCGAATCGGTCCGTGCGCTGGTGCGGGCCGATCGCGACTGGATTCCGGCGTTCGACGGTGCGGCGCTGTATTTGCGCCCGTTCATGATCGCGACGCAGGCGGTGCTCGGCGTGAAGCCGTCGCCGGAGTACCTGTACTGCGTGATCGCGACGCCGGTCGGCGCGTACTTCAAGAGCGGCGCGGCCGGGGTCACGTTGTGGGTGTCGGAGCACTACACGCGGGCGGCGCCGGGCGGCACGGGCGACGCGAAATGCGGCGGCAACTACGCGGCGAGCCTGGCGGCGCAGGCGGAGGCGATTCGCGAAGGCTGCGAGCAGGTGGTGTTTCTCGATGCGGTCGAACGCCGCTGGATCGAGGAACTGGGCGGGATGAACGTGTTCTTCGTATTCGACGACGGGTCGATCCAGACGCCGCCGCTGAACGGGACGATTCTGCCGGGCATCACGCGTGCGTCGTTGATCACGCTGGCCCGGGAGCTGAATTACACGGTGCGGGAGGAGGGCTACACGATCGAGCAATGGCAGGCGGATGCGCGCAGCGGTCGACTGGTCGAGGCGTTCGCATGCGGCACGGCGGCGGTCGTGACGGCGATCGGCCGGGTGAAGGGCCGGGCGTACGACTTCACGATCGGCGAAGGTGGCGCGGGGCCGGTCACGCAGCGCCTGAAGGCGGCGCTGCTCGATATCCAGAACGGGCGCGAAGCCGATCGCCACGGCTGGGTAGACCGCGTGTTCTGAGTTCGGCACGGCGGCCCTCGCGACGCGCGACGGCCGTCATGAAAGCCGTGGCCGGCATGCCGGCCGGAAGCCGCCGCGCTGTCTCCTGGAATTCCTCGATCATGTCAGCTGTTTCGTTGTCACGGGCGATTGACCGCCTGTTCATTGTCGACCCTGGTCTTCATCGTCTGCTGGGCGGTGCGCGCGCCGCGCTGGCGAGCTTGCTGGCCGGTGCGCTCGGCATTGCGTCGGCGCTCCATCTCGGTTTTGCGATCACTACCGGCGCGGTGGGCATCCTGTTCTCGATGATCGCGCCACTCTTCCTGCGCGATGCTCACCGGCTGGACTGGTATGAGTCGCTTGCGTGGCAGTACGGCACCGCATGCGCAAGCTTTGCCGCGGCCGCCTGCGTGAGTGCGTGGCCGGCCGTCGGCAAGGCGGGGTTCGTGATCGTCCTGTTCTGTTCGATGCTGTGCCAGACCCGCGGGCCGCGCACGATCGGCTGTGCGTTCCTGGCGATCGCCATGTACTACCTCGGTCTTTATCTGCATCCGGCCGCGCTACAGGCCGGCCACATGCTGGCGATGTCGATCGCCGGCCCGGCAAGCGTCGTGCTCGTCTGCCGCGTGCTGTTGCCGGTGCACGCGGCGCCCACGCCACGGCTCATCGCGCGCTCGGTATCGCTGCACGCGGCGTGTATCGCACGAAGCGACGTGTCGGATGCCGGCGCGCTGGATGCGATGGCCCATTTACTGGCGCTGAACGAAGCCGCCATCGCGCTCGAGCATCACGCGTCGACACGCGATGAAGGCGACACGCGCGCGTTGCACATCGCGCTCGTCGCATTGGAGATCGCGTCGGCTCGACGCGTGCTGAGCCGCGATCGAACCGATGCCGCCGCCGCGGTGCTACGTGCCGCGATTGCCCGCTTCGAGAGCGTCGTCGACGGCCTGGCGGCGCGCATGACCGCCGCACCGCCGCCCGCGACGCCGCGGCCCGCGCGCGCGGTGCCGTGGACCGCCGGCTGGCGCACGCTTGCATGGTTGCCGGCGATCCGCGCCGCGGCGGCTGCGTGCGCCGCGATGTTGATCGGCGAGACGCTGTCGTCGGAGCGGTGGATGTGGGCGGTGCTCAGCACGTTCGTCGTGTTCTTCGGCACGTACTCGTGCGCGGACACGATCTATCGCGGCGCGCAACGCGTCGCCGGGACGCTCGCCGGCGCGCTCGCGAGCGTACTCGTCGTCGGCGCGGCTCATCATGCGAATGCACTCGTGGTCATCGTCATGGGCGTGTGCGTGTTTGGCTGGGCGTACCACATCCTGCACGCCTATGGGCGCGGCGTGTTCTTTCTCACGGTGCTGATCGGCCTCGTCTATGCGCAACTGGGGTTCGAGATCGGCGCGCTTGCGGAACTGCGTATCGGCGAGGTGTTGATCGGCTGCGCGGTGTCGCTCGCGGCGGCGCTGCTGGTGATGCCGCTGGCGGCGTCGCGCCACATTGCGACGCGCTCGCACGGGCTGTTGGTGGCGCTGCGCGAACTCGTGCACGAGCGCGACGACGGCACGCGGCCGGGCGCGGCGCAGATGCGCGCGGCCGATCGCCGCTTTCACGACGTGCGCATGGCGATCCGGCCGTTGGCCGCGTGGCGCATGCTCCGTGCGTCCGGCGACGCCCGACGGTTGTCGGACACGTTGCTGTCCTGCTGGCTGTATGGCCGAATCGTGGCGACACGCCTGCCGGTCGAAGCCGGTGGCCCGGATGTCGCATTCGAGCGGCCGGCGCGCGCGGCTGTCGTCACGCGAATCGATGCGTTGATCAGCGATCTGGATCACGGCCGGTCGATGCGACTCGATGCGGCTGCGAGCGTCGGGCACGGAACGCTTGCGGTAGCCGGCGACCCTTCGTTACCGGCCCATCGGGATCTGGCGCGGCTCGACGCGAAGTTGACCGAACTCAACCGCGCATTCGAGGACGCGCTGTTCGGAAAAAATACGGGCGAGGAACGCTCGCATCGCGCCGATGGCAGCGCTCTCGCCCCCGATGTTCGGGAAGCGATACGTTGTTCAGGTATCTGAAGCATCGAGCGCCAGCCGGATGGCGTCGCGCGTCCTGCGTGTCGCCACGGCTGCCTGCATCGTGCGGAATAGCTCGACGAACCCCGGGTTGGAAGCGAGCCCGAGCGGGGCGAACGGCTTTGAATCGAGGATCGCGAGTGGCGCGCCGCTTCGCACGCGCTCGAGATCCGCTGCCTCGAATTGCGGCTCACTGACTGCGAACGCGTTGCCGAGATCGTCGACACCCTTCAGGTAATGCTGGAAGCAGGCCAGCAGCAGGGCTTCACGGCGCATGTCGCCGTGACGCGCGATCAATGCCCCGATGGTCTTTTCATGAAACACCGGGATCTTCGACGCGCCGTCGTGCGCGACGCGCAGCAACTGATCGCCCAGTGCGGCGTTGCGGAAGCGCGCGAGCGTATCGCGGGCATAGGCGCGTGCGGACACGCCATGCGGTAGCGTGAGGATCGAGCCGACGTCCCGGGTAAGGAAGATGTCGAGCAGCGCCGCGAGATCGCGATCGGCCATGGCGTCATGGACGAAGCGATGTCCGAGCAGAATCGCCGGGTAAGCGAGCAACATGTGGGAAGCGTTCAGCATGCGCCCCTTCATGGACTCGTACGCATGGACGTCGTCACGCAATTCGACGCCCGCTGCGTCGAATGCCGGGCGGCCGGCGCTGAAGCTGTCCTCGACCACCCATTGCGAGAACGTTTCGGCAACGACGGGCGCCGTGTCGTCGAAGCCTGACAACCGGTTGGCGCGCAGGCGGATCGCGTCCGTCACCTGCGGCGCGATCCGGTCGACCATGCTGTTCGGGAACGCGACGTAACGCTCGATCCAGGCGGCGAGATCGACGTCGGTCGCCCGTGCGAAATCGAGCACCGCGCGCCGCGCGGTATCCCCGTTACCGCGCAGATTGTCGCAGGACATCACGGTGAAGGGCAGTACGTTGGCGGCTCGACGCCGTCTGAGCGCTTCGACGATGAACCCGAACGCGGTACGGGGCGGTCCGCCCAGCAGATCGTGTGCGACGTCGGGCGTATCGAACCGGAATGCGCCGGTCGTCTCGTCGAGGTTGTAACCGCCTTCCGTGATGGTCAGCGATACGATCCGGATCGCCGGATCGGCAAGCCGGGTCAGTACGGCTTCCGGGTCGGCCGGTGCGTGCAGATACTCGATCATTGCACCGATGACGCGCACGACCGTCGTGCCGTCGCTCGAGAACTCCGTCAGCGTATAGAGGCAATCCTGCGCGCGAAGCGCGTCGGCCTTGGCGACCGAGGCCGGGCCGCTACCCAGTCCGATTCCGCATATTGCCCATTTTTCGTGACCGGGCAGATGCAGCACATGATCGATGTAGCGCGCCTGATGGGCGCGATGGAAGTTGCCGACGCCGATATGCGCGATGCCTGCCGTCAGGCGATGGCGGTCGTAGGCAGGAACGGCGACGTGCGGCGCCGCGCGTCCGAGGGTTGCATTGGCGAGCGGATGGCGCGTGTCGTCTTCGCGCGCCGGAGGGGATGCGTTGTCGTTCATGATCGCGAGGTGTTTCTCGTTCGGGGAAGGTCAGGCGCGTACGCGCCAAGCGGGCGTCGTGTCCTGCATGTGTCGCAGCCAGCGCTCGACGAGCGACGGCAGCGCGGCCATGTCGTCGAAGACGACGGACGCGCCTGCGGCGTGCAGCTTGTCCGTCTGCGTTCGTGCCGCGTGCGCGGCGCCCACGAAGCCGAGTACGGTCATGCCGGCGGCCATCGCGGCGGCCGTACCCGTCGCGCTGTCTTCGACGACGATGCACCGTTCGGGCGCCACATGCATGCGACGGGCGGCGGCCAGATAGACGTCGGGCGCGGGCTTCGGCGAGGGCACCTGGTCGGCCGTGAACAAGCGTTCGCCGAACAGGTCGGCCAGACCGATCCGGTCGACCACGCTGCGCACATAGGCAAGATCGCTGTTGCTGGCGCACGCCTTGACGAGCGGGATGGCGGCGAACGCGTCGCGCACGCCGTCGATGGCCGGCGCATTCACCGCGTTTGCGTGGATGTCCGCGCGAATCGCCTCGACCGTGTCGTCGTCGAGCGGCCGGTCGACGATGGTCGCGACCGTGCGCAGCAATTGCTCGGCTCGCATGCCGAGCAGGGGACGTATGACGTCGCGAAGGCCGGCGAGCCCCCAGAGGTGCTCGAGGCGAGTCACGACGATGCGTTCGGCGACGGCTTCGCTATCGACGAGCACGCCGTCGCAATCGCTGATCAGCGCATGATCCGAAAGTCGACGTGTGGCAGTAAGTTCGTTCATGTCGGTTTCCGTGATGAGAAAGCAGGATGGACGTGACTGGCTTGACCGTGTCCGATCATGAATGGCGCGGCCCGAACGTTCCGCGCTTCAATGCGCGTTCGATGTCCTCGAGGCTGCGACCGCGCGTTTCCGGCACCATCGAATAGATAAATACCCATGCGAGTGCGTTGAGACACGCGTACGCCCACATCGCACCGCCGACACCGAGCCATTTGGTCACGGTCAGTGCAGTGCCGGTCAGCAAGAGGTTCGAGCCCCATAGCATTGCGGCGTGCGCGCCGGTGGCCTGGTTGCGAATCGCGACGGGGTAGATTTCCGCGCCCGTCAGCCAGCCGATGACCTGGATACCGCCGGCGTTGAACACCATGAACGCGATCAGGCAGATGACGATCCACAGTTGCTGCATGGGCAAAACGAAGTCGCCCCGCAGCAGGCAGCCAAGCAGCACGAGGCTGGCTGCCGCGACGGGCAGCGTCGCGAGGCTGAGCGTGCGGCGGCCGACATGGTCGACGGTCAGCTTGCCGATGAAGGTCATCACGAGATAGGTGACGGCGACGCCGAGTGCGGCCCAGAGCGATGCCGACGCGCCGAACCCCGCGTCGCGAAGGAACGTCGGCGTGTAATAGATCATCATCTCGATGCCGCTGAGCTGGGTGAACGCGGCGACGCCGAGGCCGGCAACGAGAGCGGGGCGTACCCAGGGCTCGCGCATCGTGCGCCACCCCGATGTCGCGCCGTCCTGCTGCCGCTCGACCACGTCCCGAATATCGGCAATCTCGTGTCGGACGGCCGCTTGGGATTCCCGCACCTTCGACAACTCGCCATGCGCGTCGGCGATGCGATCCTGCTCGACGAGCCAGCGCGGGCTGCGCGGCAGTCGGGTCATGCCAACCATCAGGATGACCGACGGGATGACCGCGATACCGATCATCGCGCGCCAGGAAAACAGGTCGTTACCCGCGACGCCGATCAGGGCCGCGAGCAGGATGCCGATGCCGATCGAGACGTTGAAGTAGGTCACCAGGCGGCCGCGCTTGTCCGGCTCCGCGAGTTCCGCGATGTAGGTCGGCACGATCTGCGTCGAGCCGCCGACCGCGAATCCGAGCACGAGCCGGGAAGCGGCAAGGGACCACGCGTCGGGCGAGAGGGCGGCAGCCAGCACGCCGGCCGCATAGATCGCCGAGACGATCGTAATGGTCTTGCGGCGTCCGAATGCGGCCGACATGCGGGTGCCGGCCAGCGCACCGATCACCGCGCCGAGCAGGATCGCCGCGGCGACGAGCTCCTGTGCGCGGTAGTCGAGGCCGAAGTCTCGCGCGATGAGGGGCAGGGCGCCAGAAATGATGCCGGTGTCGTATCCGTAGAGCCCGCCGGCGATCGCCGCGATCGATGCGACGGTGCGCATGTAGGCGGACGGGGTGGGCCGGGGGCGGGCCGCGGGTGTGTCGGGAAGGGCGGAATCAGAAGCCATGACGGTTTTCCTTGTGGTGCGGCTCGTCGCACGGGCGAACGAACGCGTAACGTGACGGCATGTGCCCACTCCGGTAACAGGCGTTGCCGCACGTGCGGCAATGCGTCGCTGAAGTCGCGGAGCGGGAAGTCGCGAACGGGCGCTCAGGCGAGCGCGTGGATGTGGCCGGGCGGCGTGCCGCCGCGTCGGGCAGATGGAACGCGCCGACAGGAGGGACTTCCGGTTTGTACGGGGGGTGATTGCTTCGTCATGTCGGTC
>NZ_BCPP01000280.1:0-7298 GCF_016586125.1 Burkholderia sp. E168m23 | reverse complement strand
TCCTCGCCGAAGCCGATCGGCGAGATCACCGGGATGAACGCGTCGTCCTGCAGCGCCTTCACGACCGCCGGGTTGATCGCCTCGACTTCGCCGACCTGGCCGATGTCGATGTACTGGCCCGGGTTGTCGCGGTCCGGCATCAGCAGCTTGCGTGCGTGGATCAGGCCGCCGTCCTTGCCCGTCAGGCCCACCGCGTGGCCGCCGAAGTGATTGATCAGCATCACGATGTCCTGCTGCACTTCGCCGCCCAGCACCCATTCGACGACTTCCATCGTCTCTTCGTCGGTGACGCGCATGCCCTGGATGAAGGTGCCGGCCTTGCCGATCTTCTTCAGCGCGTGATCGATCTGCGGACCGCCGCCGTGGACGATCACCGGGTTGATGCCGACCAGTTTCAGCAGGATCACGTCGCGCGCGAAGCCCTGCTTGAGCCGCTCTTCCGTCATCGCGTTGCCGCCGTATTTGATGACCACGGTCTTGCCGTGGTAACGACGGATGTACGGCAGCGCCTCCGCGAGGATTTCTGCTTTCAGCGTGGGGGCGATCTGCGAGAGGTCGATGGGCTCGGACATGGCGGCGGCTCTGGCTGGGAACGGTTGAAACAGGGCGAATTGTACAGGAGTGGCGCAGCGCAGCATCGGGTTTTTGGGCCGGCCGGCGCCCCGGCGGCGCGGCGCGGCATCGCACGCGGCGGCCCGCCGGCTATGGCGCGGCGCGATTCGGGCGGCGTCGCGCGGGCGGCGGCGGAGGGCTGGCCAACGTGCGTTTCCGATGGCGTTCGGCCGGGCGGCCGGCGTGCAAAATCCAGCCGTCGCGCTATGCTTGTCGCGTGGGGCGATGTCCCGCCCGCTTCCGCGATTGCGCCATGACCGATTCCGCCGCCGACGCCCGTTCCGCCCCGCGCCGTGCGCGCTGCCCGCACTGCGGGCGCGGCTTCGACTGCGGCGCGCATACGCAGCCGTTCGACTGCTGGTGCGCGGCGATGCCGGTGCCGCCCGGCGGCACGCCGCCCGCGGCCGGCGCGCGGTGCCGATGCCCCGAGTGCCTGGCCGACGAGATCGCGCAGCGCATGGCCGGCGCGGCCGGTTGATGGCGCCTCGCCGCGCCCGTTCGTGTGCATCGATCCGGCCCCGCTAGAGGCGCCGGGCGCTAAACGGGTAAACTGCCCGGATGCAACGAATCACCACCACCGGGCGCGTCAACCTCGGTCACCTGTTCTGGCTCCGCAATCTCGCGATCATCGGCCAGCTCGTGACGATCGGCGTCGTGCAGACCTATTTCGGCGTGCATCTGCCGTTGCCCGCGATGCTGATGGTCATCGCGCTCGAAATCGTTTTCAACGCGCTGACCTGGGTGCGCGTGCTGCGCGCGCGGCCCGAGACCAATTTCGAGCTGCTCGGCCAGCTGTGGGTCGACCTCGGTGCGCTGTCCGCGCTGCTGTTCCTGTCGGGCGGGACGACCAACCCGTTCGTGTCGCTGTACCTGCCGTCGCTCGCGATCGCGGCGGCCGTGCTGCCGTGGCACCTGATGATCTGGCTCGCGGCGTTCGCGGTCGCCTGCTACGCGGCGCTCGGCTTCGATTCGGTGCCGCTCAACATGGACAACCCGGCGAACCTGTTCGATTACTACCGTACCGGCATGTGGGTGAACTTCATGGTCAGCGTCGGGCTGATCGCGTGGTTCGTCGCGCGCATGTCGAACGCGCTGCGCCAGCGCGACGCGGCGCTCGGCGAGGCGCAGGCGCATCTGCTGCGCGACGAGCGGGCCGTCGCGCTCGGCGTGCAGGCCGCCACCGTCGCGCATGAAATGGGCACGCCGCTGTCGACGATCGCGATGCTCGCCGAGGAATTGCGCGACGCGGCGCGCTCCGATCCGGGGCTCGCGCGCTACGACGCCGACCTGAAGGTGCTCGAGGAACAGATGACGCTCTGCACGTCGGCGCTCGCGCGCCTGCGCAGCCGCGCGAGCACGTCGGCGAGCCGCCAGCCGGTGGACGACTGGCTCGACACGTTCGTCGAGCACTGGCGCCTGCGGCATCCGCACGTGCAGTTCGAGCTGCTCGGCGCGCGCCCGGCCGGCGTCGCGCTCGACGATACGGTCGCGGCCGGCCAGATCCTGACGATCCTGCTCGACAACGCCGCGCGCGCGAGCCCGCAGCGCGTGACGCTCGCCGCGAAGGTCGCGCATGGCGGCACGGCCGACGAAATCGAATTCGAGGTATGCGACGACGGGCCCGGCATTCCGGCCGCGCTGCGCGAATCGCTCGGCGCGATGCCGGTCGACAGCACGCAGGGCGGGCACGGCGTCGGCCTGTATCTCGCGTTCAGTGCGGCCGCGCGGCTCGGCGGCGAGATCGAACTGTCCGACGTCACGCCGCGCGCGGCGGGCGGCAACGGGCGGGCCGGCGGTGCGGCAAATGGCCACGCGGCGGCCGTATCGGGACAACGCGCGGGATCGCGCACGGGTGCACGTGCAGCCGAACGGCCGGCCGGCGCGCCGGACAGCCGCCCGGCCGTCGCCGCGGCCGGGCGCGGCACGCGGGCCGTGCTGCGCCTGCCGGTCGTGCGCGTCGCGATGCCGGCGGCCTCAACCAACACGTAGACGGAGAAACCACATGAGCGAGAACAATTTCCTGGTGATCGACGACAACGAGGTGTTCGCGGGCACGCTCGCGCGCGGCCTCGAGCGCCGCGGTTACGCGGTCCAGCAGGCGCACGACAAGGAGACGGCGCTGCGGCTTGCGGCGGGCGGCAAGTTCCAGTTCATCACCGTCGACCTGCATCTCGGCGAGGATTCGGGGCTGAGCCTGATCGCGCCGCTGTGCGACCTGCAGCCCGATGCGCGCATTCTCGTGCTGACCGGCTACGCGAGCATTGCGACCGCCGTGCAGGCCGTGAAGGAGGGCGCCGACAACTACCTCGCGAAGCCGGCGAACGTCGAGTCGATCCTGGCCGCGCTGCAGACCAACGCGACCGAAGTGCAGGCCGACGAGGCGCTCGAGAATCCGGTCGTGCTGTCGGTGGACCGGCTCGAATGGGAGCACATCCAGCGCGTGCTGGCGGAGAACAACAACAACATCTCGGCCACCGCGCGGGCGCTGAACATGCACCGCCGCACGCTGCAGCGCAAGCTCGCGAAGAAGCCGGTCCGGCAGTAAGCGGCGCACCAACGAAAACGGGCGGCCCCGGAAGGGGCCGCCCGTCTCTCATCAAGCACTGCGCGCGTTACAGCACGTAGCGCGACAGGTCCTCGTCCTGCGCCACTTCGCCGAGCGCACGGTCGACGTACTTCGCGTCGATCGTCACGCGCTCGCCGGCGTGGTTGCCGGCCGAGAACGACACTTCCTCGAGCAGCTTCTCGATCACCGTGTACAGCCGGCGCGCGCCGATGTTCTCGGTTTTCTCGTTGACCGCGAACGCGATCTCGGCGAGGCGCCGGATGCCGTCCGCGGCGAATTCGAGCTGCACGTCTTCGGTCGCGAGCAGCGCCTGGTACTGCTTGACGAGGCTCGCGTCGGTCGCATCGAGGATCGCCTCGAAATCTTCGACCGACAGCGAATCGAGCTCGACGCGGATCGGGAAGCGGCCTTGCAGTTCGGGAATCAGGTCGCTCGGCTTCGCGAGGTGGAACGCGCCGCTCGCGATGAACAGGATGTGATCGGTCTTCACCATCCCGTACTTCGTGTTGACCGTCGTGCCTTCGACGAGCGGCAGCAGGTCGCGCTGCACGCCCTGGCGCGACACTTCGCCGCCGCTGCCTTCGTTGTTGCGCGACGTGATCTTGTCGATCTCGTCGAGGAACACGATGCCGTTCTGCTCGACGTTCTGCACGGCCTTCGTCTTCACTTCCTCTTCGTTGAGCATCTTCGCCGCTTCCTCGTCGGTCAGCAGCTTCAGCGCTTCCTTGATCTTCACCTTGCGGCGCTGCTTCTTGCCGCTGCCGAGGTTCGAGAACATCGAGCGGATCTGCTCGGTCATCTCTTCCATCCCCGGCGGCGCCATGATGTCCATGCCGACCGACGGCTGCTCGAGGTCGAGCTCGACTTCCTTGTCGTCGAGCTGGCCTTCGCGCAGGCGCTTGCGGAAGGTCTGGCGCGTCGCGTTGTTGTCGTCGTTCGCGTGCTCGGCATTGCCGCCGAAGCCCACCGCGCGCGGCTGCGGCAGCAGGATGTCGAGGATGCGGTCTTCCGCCTGGTCGGTGGCCTTGCTGCGCACCTTGCGCATTTCGGCTTCGCGCGTCTGCTTGACCGAGATCTCGATCAGGTCGCGCACGATGCTGTCGACGTCGCGGCCGACGTAGCCGACTTCGGTGAACTTGGTCGCTTCGATCTTGATGAACGGCGCGTCGGCGAGCTTCGCGAGGCGGCGCGCGATTTCGGTCTTGCCGACGCCCGTCGGCCCGATCATCAGGATGTTCTTCGGCGTGATTTCCTGGCGCAGCGGCTCGGCGACCTGCTGGCGGCGCCAGCGGTTACGCAGCGCGACGGCGACGGCCTTCTTCGCCTTCGCCTGGCCGATGATGTGCTTGTCGAGTTCCGAGACGATCTCGGCAGGGGTCATGGTGCTCATGGGGCTGTCCTTACTCGATCGTTTCGATGATGCGGTTGTGGTTCGTGTAGATGCACATGTCGCCCGCGATCCCGAGCGACTTCTCGACGATGTCGCGCGGCGACAGGTCGGTGTTCTCGACGAGCGCGCGGGCCGCGGCCTGCGCGTACGCGCCGCCCGAGCCGATCGCGCAGATGCCGCCTTCGGGATCGAGCACGTCGCCGTTGCCGGTGATGACGAGCGTGGTGGTGGCATCGGCCGTGATCAGCATCGCCTCGAGGCGGCGCAGCATCCGGTCGGTGCGCCAGTCCTTCGCGAGCTCGACGGCCGCGCGGGTCAGGTTGCCCTGGTGCTTCTCGAGCTTCGCCTCGAAGCGGTCGAGGAGCGAGAACGCATCGGCGGTGCCGCCCGCGAATCCGACCAGCACCTGGTTGTTGTAGATCCGCCGCACTTTCCGCGCGCCACCCTTCATGACGATGTTGCCGAGGGTTACCTGGCCGTCGCCGCCGAGCGCGACCTTGTCGCCGCGCCGGACCGAAACGATGGTCGTGCCGTGAAATTGCTCCATCTGCGTTCCTTGAGAAAAACGGGGAAGAGTCGGGCGACGCGACGCGCCGCCGCGTGAATCCGCAGTGCGCCGGGGAGCGGCCCGGCGCGCGTCCGTTTCATTTTAGGGCGGGCGCCGGGATATCAAGAGGGGAAGGCAAATCGGCCGGCGGCCGGGAACCGGTGCCGGAAAAACAAAAAGCGCGCGGCAGGCCGCGCGCTTTCGGGAAGCAGCGTGTTTGAGCGGAATGCCGCTCGATCAGTCGCCGAACAGCTTCTGGCGCAACTCGCGGCGTTCCTGCGCCTCGAGCGACAGCGTGGCGGTCGGACGCGCGAGCAGGCGCGGAATGCCGATCGGCTCGCCGGTTTCCTCACACCAGCCGTAATCGCCGGAGTCGATGCGGGCGAGCGACTGCTGAACCTTCTTGAGGAGCTTGCGTTCGCGATCACGCGTACGCAGCTCGAGCGCGTGCTCTTCCTCGATCGTCGCGCGGTCGGCGGGATCGGGGACGATCACCGTCTCGCGCAGGTTCTCGGTCGTCTGGCCTGCATTCTTGAGGATGTCCGCCTGCAACTGTTCGAGCCGATTTTTGAAGAAGGCGAGCTGATCCTCATTCATGTAATCCTTGTCGCTCATCTTCAGGATTTCGGCTTCGGTCAAGAGTTTCTTCGTCATCTGCTTGCTTCTTCAATGTGCGGCAAATCGAGAGATATTGCCTGCACTTTGGGATTACCCGCAACCGCGCTTGCAATCACTTGCGATTTGCCGCCGCGGGGCCGAAAGCCTCTGGAAAACCGGTTCTCAAATACCAGGATAGGCCTGGCGCGGATTTGCGCGCGCTGCGAACCGGTGTGCTGCGCGGCACATCGCATCGGCCGCGGCCGGGAGGCGGATTGGCGATCCGGCGCGGTTGCGATGCCCGGAAAACTGGTTCAGCAAGAACCGGGCCTGTTTGTTGCCGTACTCCAGCGGGCACGTATTGTAACTGAATCGCAAGCGGGCGCCGTATCGGGTCGATCCCCGTCGGCTGCGCCAATATCTAGAAAATATAACGCGCAAATCGCGAAAAAGCGATGACGGCGAAACCCTGCCCGGAAAAGGCGCCGCCCGACCGCCGCGGCCGCCGGTGCGGGCGGCCGGGCAGCGGGCGCACGGCGGGCGCCCGCACGGGTCAGGCGAGGCAGGCGTCGAGGCCGTCGGTGATCAGGTCCTGCGGCAGGTCGACGCCGATGAACACCATCTTGTTGGTCTTCTTCTCGACCGGCAGCCACTTCGCCGCGAGGTCGCTGCCCATCATCTGGTGCACGCCCTGGAACACGACCTTGCGGTCGACGCCCTTCATGTACAGCACGCCCTTGTAGCGCAGCATCCGCTCGCCGTAGATCTGCAGGATGCCGCCGAGGAAGTCTTCCAGCTTGTTCGGGTCGAACGGGCGGTCGTTGCGATACACGAACGACTTGATCTTGTCGTCGTGGTGCGCGTGGTGATGATTGTGGTGGTGGTGGCCGTGGTCGTGATCGTGCGCGCATTGGCCGTGATCGTGGTCGCAATTCGTGTGATCGTGATCATGGTCGTGATCGTGATGATCGTGCGCGTGATCGTCCTCGGCGAGGAAATCGGGATCGATCTCGAGCTTCGCGTTCAGGTTGAAGCCGCGCAGGTCGAAGATTTCCTTGATGTCCGCTTCGCCGAAATTCACGACCTTGATCGCGGCCTTCGGGTTCATGTGCATCAGGCGGTGCTTGAGGCCCGCGACGGTCTGGTCGTCGACGAGATCCGACTTCGTGATGAACAGGCGATCGGCGAAACCGACCTGGCGCTGCACCACCTCGTGTTCGTCGAGCTGCGCGTTCGCGTGCTTCGCGTCGACCAGCGTGATGACCGCGTCCAGCAGGAAGTCGTCGGCGATTTCGCTGTCGATGAAGAACGTTTGTGCGACGGGGCCCGGGTTCGCGAGGCCGGTCGTCTCGATCACGATGCGGTCGAAGTCGAGCTTGCCCTCGCGCTTCTTCGCGGCCAGATCGCCGAGCGCGCGGGCGAGGTCGCCGCGGATCGTGCAGCAGATGCAGCCGTTGCTCATCTGGATGATCTGCTCGTTCGAATCCTGCACGAGGATTTCGTTGTCGATGTTCTCTTCGCCGAACTCGTTCTCGATCACGGCGATCTTCATGCCGTGCTGTTCGTTCAGGATGCGCTTGAGCAGC
>NZ_BCPP01000279.1:0-7344 GCF_016586125.1 Burkholderia sp. E168m23 | reverse complement strand
AGCTTGACGATCGCTCCGCTGTCGAGCATCACGCCGTCCGGCTCGCCGCGCGGCGCGCGCGTCACGCGGCGCACGACGCCGGACACGCTCAGGCGGGCAAGGTTGACCCCGCGCAGCGTGGGCGGCACGGGCGCGACGGGCGCGGGCGGCTGATCGGACAGCGACGCGCCGGTGCCGTCGTTGCGGACCACGCGTGCGCGGATTTCATCGTCGACGCGTCGTTCGCCGGCTACCGTCACGCGGTCGCCCGTTTTCACGAGCGCCGTCAGTTGCGAACCGAGATGCGGCGGCAGGAGGACGAGCGTGCCGTCGGTCAGCACGAAGCCGTCGACCGCCCCTTCCGGATTGATCGTCAGGCGCGACAGCGTGCCGGACACCAGCGCGTCGGAGGCGGTGTCGTTTCCGGGCATGGCAGGCACAAGCGCACGAGGCCGAGGCGGAGGCGGCGGAGGCGGCATGGCGCCGGCCGGGTCTTCCGCGCGCGGCGCCGGCGGCACCTGCGCCACGCTGACCGTTGCGACGGCAACGAGCGCGGCAGCGCAGAGCATGCGATACGAGCGGCGAACGGCAGCGCGGCACCGCGGCCGCGATCGGACGACAGGCAGGCACGAGTTCATGGCGGGCTCCGGCGACGGGTTGCGATGCATCGGTATCCGCAATACCCGTGCCAACCTGCGGCGCACCGCGTGGCCGTGCGCCGAACGACGACGCGCGCCAAACGTGTCGGATTTCCCGACACGTCGATTCACCGCATGTCGGCATTCCCGACAGTCGAAACAACGCGACCAGCGGCCCGCTCACACCGATAACGAGCTGGCGCTGGCCCTATTCGTCGCGCTCGATCCCGAGATTCGCCATGCGCGCATAGAGCGACTGGCGGCCGATCCCGAGCTGCCTCGCGGCTTCCGCGCGATTGCCGTTCGCGCGCTCGAGCGCGTGCAGGATCGCCGCGCGCTCGACCGTCGCGAGCGCATCGGGCAGCGGCATGTCGAGCAGGTGCGCCGGCACCGCATCGGCGCCCGACTGGCGCGCCGGCACGGCGCCGAGGCCGAGATCGGCCGCGCTGACGGCCGGCCCGGGGGCGAGCGCGGCCGCCCGCTCCATCACGTTGCGCAGTTCGCGGACGTTGCCCGGCCAGCGGTGATCGAGCAGCGCGCGCTGAGCGTCGTTCGTCAGATGCAGCGCGCGCATGCCTGCCGCGCTGCCCAGGAAATGCGCGGCCAGTGGCAGGATGTCGGCTACACGCTCCGCGAGCGGCGGCAGGTGCAGCGGAATGACGTTCAGCCGATAGAAGAGATCTTCGCGGAACGTGCCGTTCGCGACGGCCGCGGCGAGATCGCGATGCGTCGCGGCCACGACGCGAATGTCGATCGTCGTCGCGCGGTCCGCGCCGAGCGGCATCACCTGGCGCTCCTGCAGCGCGCGCAGCAGCTTCGCCTGCATCGCGGCGGGCATGTCGCCGATCTCGTCGAGAAAGAGCGTGCCGCCGTCGGCCTCGACGAGGCGCCCCGCGCGATCGGCATGCGCGCCGGTAAACGCACCGCGACGATGCCCGAACAACTCGCTTTCGAGCAGATCGGCCGGAATGGCCGCGCAGTTGACGGCGACGAACGGCCCCGCATGGCGAGCCGATGCGGCATGCAGCACGCGCGCCGCCACCTCCTTGCCCGTGCCCGTCTCGCCGGTCAGGAGCACGGTTGCGTCGCTCATCGCGGCCCGGCCGATCTGCTTTTGCACGTCGCGCATCGCGGCGCTCACGCCCAGCAATCGTGGTCGGTCCGCGGAAGGTTCGCCCGCGAAACCGCTGTCGGATGGCGCCGGCGCGGGCGGCTGATTCGCCGACACGATACGTTCGAGCAGTTGCGCGATGTCCCGGCGCCCGATCGGCTTCGTCAGGTGATCGAATGCGCCGAGCCGCATCGCTTCGATCGTGTTGTCGCTGGTCGCGTGGGCCGTCAGCATGACGACCGGAATCGCGGCCAGCGCGGGATCGTCACGCAGTTGCGCGAGCACGGCCAGCCCGTCCAGATCCGGCAGGCGGAAATCCAGAAAGACGCATTCGATGCCGCCGCCGTCGCGCAGCGCGCTGAGCGCGGCCCGGCCGGATGCGGCCTCGACGGCCCGATGACCGAGATCGGCCAGCGTTTCGGCGAGGCCGTCGCGAAAGGCCGCGTCGTCGTCGACTATGAGGATGTTTGCCATGGAATTTCAATCACGAATGCGGCGCCGCCGTCGAGGCGCGCGTGTCCGCCATGCGCCGCCGCCACTTCACGGACCACGGCAAGACCGAGGCCCGTGCCGTCCGCGCGACCCGTCACGAACGGCTCGAAGATCCGCTCGCGCTGCGCGGCCGGCACACCGGGGCCGCTGTCCGACACGGTGATACACAGCCAGTCGCGCCCGGCGACCGCGCGCCGCTCGGCGGTGAGCGTGACCGCGCCGCCGTCGCCCGCATGGTGCAGCGCGTTGAGCAGCAGGTTATCGAGCGCCCGCCGCATCTGGTCGGGATCGAAGGCCGGACGATCCGATGGCCACGCGAGCCGTTCGCCCTGCCCCGCGAGCGACACCGTCAGGTCGATCGCTTGCCGCTGCGCCAGCTCGCGGTGCGCGTCGACGACTTGCGCGAGCCACGCGTCGACGTCGACGAGTGTCGCATGGGGGCGCACCGGCTGCGTCAGCGCGAGCAGGCTCGACAATTGCGCATCGATGCGCTCGATCTGCGCGAGGATCACGCGCAATGCGTCCTGCTGCCGCCGGCCGTCGCCGGCCAGCGCGTTTTCCGCCTTCAGCCGCATCGCGCCCATCGGATTGCGAATCTCGTGCGCGACCTGCGCGGCAAGCTTGCCCAGCATGCCGAAGCGCTCGGCCTGCGCGAGCCGCGTACGCAGTTCGTCGGCCTGCTGTTGCAGCCGGTCGGCGCGGCGCGCCCGCTCGTTGAACGCATCGATGACGCGGTCGAGATCGGGTTCGCCGACGTACGGCAGGTGATGTTCGCGACCGTCGGGCCCCAGCCCGCTCTCGATCCGCGCGAGATTGCGTTTCCAGCGGCGCAGCGCCACGGCCAGCGCCGCCGCGATCGCCAGAATCACCGCGAGCACGGCGGCGAGCCCCGTGGCCAGCAATTCCCCGTGCCGGCCCAGCGGCGGGCGCGCACGCGTCAGCATCCACACGTACAGCCCCGCACCGCCGCGTACCGGACAGGCCGCCGCGATCACGGCATCCTGCGCGCCTTCGACGACGTTCGTCGTCGCGGCATGCGTCGCGGCCGCGGCATGCAGCGTGCGGAGGATCAGCGGCGTTTCCGCTTCCGGAACGTCGCGTTTGACGCCGCTGCCCTGATAAGTGGGAAAGGAATACGCGAGAAAGCCGCTCGCGTCGGGTGCGGCGCCGGGCATCCAGAACCCGCCCTCCATGTCCGGCGCCCGCGAGAGCACGATGTCGAGGATCGCGTGCATCAGATCCGGAGCGGGCCCGGCGCCCGCGGACGCGGACGACGCGCCGTAACGCGACGCGACCGCTTCGCAGGCCGACGCGCCGGCGGCCTTGGCGCTGGCCACCTGCTGACTCTCGGCGGAACTCGCGGTGACCCAGACGACCGCGACCAGCGTCGCGCACAACGCCGCGACGAGTGCCCAGAGCATGACGAGTTGGGTGGAGAACGACGGACGCTTCATCGGATGGGGCTGGCGGTTGAGGACGACAGAATAGCGCATTGCATGCCATGCGAAGCCGCCACGACCGCCATGCGTCGCACCGACGGCCGGCAGATCGGAACGGTAACGGCTCGCCGTGGAAAGCCTGGCGAAAGCCCCGGGGGCTAGACTGCCTTCGGTCCCGATTCCGGTTTGCTGCGGGTACGCGAAGGCATTCGCGACATCGGCCCGGACGGTTCGCTCGCGCGCGAGGTGAAGCGCGGCGACCGCGCGCTCCCCTATCACACCTTCGCGCTGCTGCCGCTCGTGTTCGCGGCCGAACTCGTTCAGCGGCGCAACATCGATCTCTACCGCGAGAACGACGGCGCGATCGGCCGCCTCGCGAACCTCGTGATCGACGCGGTGGGAGATCCCGCGAGTTTCAGGAAAATCACGCCGATCAGGCAGGACCTGTTTCCGTGGATGTTCCGCGACGAACGGAGCTGGGTCGAGCCGTACTACGCACGCTTTCACGATCGCCGCCTGCCGGCGATCATCGCGCCGCGCGACCGGGCCGCGCGTCACCGCCGGTTCGAGCGCGACACCACGTCGATCCACACCGCCAGCACCAGCACCGCGCCCTTGACGATCATCTGCCAGTACGCGTCGACGTCCAGCATCGACATCCCGTTGTCGAGGCTCGCCATCACGAGCGCGCCGATCAGCGCGCCGTAGACCGTGCCCGACCCGCCGCGCATCGAGGTGCCGCCGATGAAGCACGCGGCGATCGCGTCGAGCTCGCCCATCGTGCCGGCGGACGGCGACCCGGCCGCGAGCCGCGCCGTGTTGACGAGGCCGGCGAACGCGCACATCAGGCCCATCAGCGCGAAGATCGCGAGTTTCACGCGATCGGTGTCCACGCCCGACAGCCGCGTCGCCTCCAGGTTCGACCCCACTGCATAGATGCGCCGGCCGAATACCGTCTGCGTCGCGATCCACGAGAACACGCCGAGCAGCGCGAGCAGCAGCAGCACGGGCACCGGAATACCGCCGTAACGGTCGAGCGTCGCGACGAACGCGAACAGCACCGCCCCCGCGCCGACGATCTTCGCGACGTCCTGCCACAGCGGGGCGACCGCGAGCCGGTAGCGCCGCCGCGTGCCGCGCTGCCGCACCACCAGCAGCGTCGCGACCACGAACAGCAGGACCGCGAGGCCGTCGCCGGCCACGCGCGGCAGATAGCCCTGCCCGATGAACACGAAGCCGTCCGACACGGGCGCGATCGTCGAGCCGCCCGTCACGCCGAGCAGGATGCCGCGAAACGCGAGCATCCCGCCGAGCCCGACGATGAACGACGGCACGCGCCGATAGGTCGACCACCAGCCGTTGAAGAGCCCGATCAGCACGCCGAGCGCGAGCACGGCCGGGACCGTCGCCGCGACCGGCCAGTGGCGGTTGACGTCGAGGATCGCGGCGACGCCGCCGAGCAGCCCGAGCAGCGAGCCGACCGACAGGTCGATCTCGCCCGCGATGATGACGAACACCATGCCGCACGCGAGCATGCCGGTGATCGACATCTGCCGCAGCAGGTTCGATACGTTGCGGGGCGTGACGAACGCGCCGTCCGTCAGCACCGAGAAGAATGCCCAGATCGCGACGACCGCGAACAGCAGCGCGAGCACCTTGTAGCGCGTGAAGACATGGCGCAATGGCAGCCGCGGCGCGCGGCCGGCGCCTGCATCCGGCGTCGCCGGGGTCGAGGAAGAAAGTTCGGAATTCATGTCGCACTCGCTGCGGTGGGTTCGGCGGCCAGCCGCGCGGGCTTCAGCGCGGCGCCGAGGATCTGTTCCTGCGTGAGGCCCTGGTTGACGAAATCGCCGCGCAGCTCGCCCTCGCCGATCACCAGCACGCGATCGGCCAGGCCGAGCACCTCCGGCAATTCCGACGACACGACGATCAGCGCGACACCGCGCTGGGCCAGCGCGAAGATCAGCCGGTAGATCTCCGCCTTCGCGCCCACGTCGACGCCGCGCGTCGGTTCGTCGAGGATCAGCACCTGCGGCTCGGTCAGCAGCATCTTCGCGAGCACCGCCTTCTGCTGATTGCCGCCCGACAGGCTCGCGATCGACAGGAACGGGTGCGCTGCGCGCACCGACAGCCGCTGCATCTCGGTGCGGATCGTATCGAGCTCGGCGGCCGCGTCGATCCGCCCGCGCGCCGCGAAGCGCCGCAGCACCGCGAGCGTGATGTTGTGGCCCACGCCGAGCTGCGGCACGATGCCGTGGCGCTTGCGGTCCTCCGGCACCATCGCGATACCGGCGCGGATCGCGTCGGCCGGCGAGCGGATCGACAGCGGCTTGCCGTTCATCGTCACGCTCGCCGTGCACGCGCCCGGATACGCACCGAAGATCGCCTGCATCAACTCGGTGCGGCCCGCGCCGACCAGCCCGGCGACGCCGACGATCTCGCCGCGCCGCACGCTGAACGACACGTCGTCGACGCGCTTGCGGCGTGCGTTCGTCACGTCTCGGCACGTCACGTGGCGCACGTCGAGCACGACGTCGCCGATCTCGTGCGGCTCGCGCGGATACAGGTCGCGGATCTCGCGGCCGACCATCATCGCGATGATCCGGTCGGTGGTCAGCGTGGCCATCGGCTCGGTCGCGACGTGGCGTCCGTCGCGGATCACGGTGACCGTGTCGCACACGGCCGCCACCTCGTCGAGCTTGTGCGAGATGTAGACGCACGCCACCCCACGACGCTTCAGGTCGCGCACGATGTCGAGCAGGATGCGCGTCTCCGACGCACTCAGCGACGACGACGGTTCGTCGAGGATCAGCAGCTTCGCGTGCTTGTTCAGCGCCTTCGCGATCTCGATCAGCTGCTGGTGGCCGCCGCCGTAGTTCATCACCGGCTGCGCGACGTTGATCGTGTCGATCCGCAGCTCGCGCAGCAGCTCCTCCGCGCGCTGAACCATCGCCGCGAAGTTCATGCGCCCGCCCGGCAGCGTGATCTCGTTGCCGAGGAAGATGTTCTCGGCCACCGACAGTTCGGGCACGAGCATCAGTTCCTGGTGGATGATCACGATGCCCGCGCGCTCGGTGTCGCGCACGCCGGACGCCGCGAGCGGCGCGCCTTCCCAGCGGATTTCGCCGTCCCACGTGCCATGCGGGTACACACCCGACAGCACCTTCATCAGCGTCGACTTGCCGGCGCCGTTCTCGCCGCACAGCCCGACGCATTCGCCGGGGCGCACGGTCAGGTCGATGCCGTCGAGCGCCTTCACGCCGTCGAATGCCTTGACGATGCCGCGCATCGTCAGCAAGGGTTCCGTCATTCGTTCATGCCTCGCAGGATACGCGCGGGCGGCCGGTGAGCCGCCCGCGCGTCGTGCCGTTACTGGCTCGCCAGCTGGGCCTGGGTATAGAAGCCGTCCTTCACGACGACGTCGACGTTGCGCTTGGTCAGCAGCGTCGGCTGCAGCAGCACCGTGTCGACCTTCTTCTTGCCGTTGTCGTATTGCGCGTTGAACGCGGGCTTCGTGCCCTTCGCGAGATCGACCGCGAGCTTCGCAGCTTCGCTCGCGATCAGCTTCAGCGGCTTGTAGACGGTCATCGTCTGCGTGCCGGCGATCACGCGCTTGACCGCGGCCAGATCCGCATCCTGCCCGGACACCGGCACCTTGCCGGCTAGATGCTGCGCGGCGAGCGCC
>NZ_BCPP01000278.1:0-7346 GCF_016586125.1 Burkholderia sp. E168m23 | reverse complement strand
TCACCATGCCGTTCTGGGACGAACGCCTCGCGGAAATGGCCCGGTCGTTCCCGGACATCGAAACGCGCAAATATCACATCGACATACTGTGCGCGCACTTCGTCCAGAATCCGGATCGCTTCGACGTCGTCGTCGCCTCGAACCTGTTCGGCGACATCCTGTCCGACCTCGGCCCCGCGTGTACCGGCACGATCGGCATCGCGCCGTCGGCGAACCTGAACCCGGAGCGGCGCTTCCCTTCGCTGTTCGAGCCGGTGCACGGCTCGGCGCCCGACATCGCGGGCCGCGGCATCGCGAACCCGATCGGCCAGATCTGGTCGGCCGCGTTGCTGCTTCAACACCTCGGTCGCGGCGAATCGCGCTACGAAGCCGCGGCCGCCGAAATCGTCGCGGCGATCGAATCCGTGCTCATCGCCGGCCCGCGCACCCGCGACATGGGCGGCACGGCCAGCACCGAAGAACTGGGCGCCGCGATTGCACACACCATCGCGAATCCCGCATCGATCGAGGAATGACCCATGCAATTTGATCACTACATCGGCAACGCCCGCGTCGTACCGAATACCGGCGAGCGGATCGACGTCGTCGACCCGAGCACCGGCGAACCGTTCGCGACGATCGCGCGCGGCGATGCGACCGACGTGCAGCGCGCCGTTTCCGCCGCACAGCGCGCGATGGGCGACACGCTCGACGGCCCGTGGGCGAAGCTGTCGCCGGTCGAACGCAGCAACCTGCTGTTCGCGTACGCCGCGGCCGTCTCGCAGCATGCGGACGAACTCGCGCAGCTCGAAGCGCGCGACACGGGCAAGGCGCTGAACACCGCCCGTACCGATGCCGCGGTGCTCGCGCGCTACCTCCAGTACTACGCCGGATGCGTCGACAAGCTGCACGGCGACACACTGCCCTACACCGCCGGGTTCACGGTATTGACGGTGCGCGAACCGATCGGCGTGACCGGCCACATCATTCCGTGGAATTACCCGATGCAGATCTACGGTCGCTCGGTCGGCGCGTCGCTCGCCGCCGGCAATGCGTGCGTGGTCAAGCCGGCGGAGGACGCGAGCCTGTCCATTCTGCGGCTGGCGGAAATCGCGGCCGAGGTCGGCTTTCCGGCCGGCACCGTCAACGTCGTCACGGGGCTGGGCGGCGAAGCCGGCGCGGCCCTATCGGCCCATCCCGGCATTCGTCACATCTCGTTTACCGGATCGACGGGAACGGGCGCGCTGGTCGGCCGCGCGGCCGCCGAGCGTCACTGCCCGGCAGTGCTCGAGCTGGGCGGCAAGTCGCCGCAATTGCTGTTCGACGATGCCGATCTCGATCAGGCGCTGCCCGTCATCGTCAACGCGATCGTGCAGAACGCGGGGCAGACCTGCTCGGCCGGCAGCCGCCTGCTCGTCCAGCGCACCGTCTACGAACGCGTGCTCGATCGTCTCGCGCAGCAATTCGAGCGGCTGCGTTCGGGGCCGCCGTCGATGAATCTGGAGATGGGGCCGCTCGTCAATGCAAAGCAGCATGCACGGGTGCGGGCCATCGTCGAGCGCGCGCAGGCCGACGGCATTCGCGTGGCGGCGCGCGGCACCATCGCGGCCGGCGCATCGGGCGCAGGCTACTACCAGGAAGCGGTGCTGTTCCGCGACGTGCCGCCCGACAGCGAGCTCGCGCAGGAAGAGGTATTCGGCCCGGTGCTCGCGGCCATGCCGTTCGACGACGAAGACGCGGCGGTCGCCCTCGCGAACGGCACGCAGTATGGCCTCGTCGCGGGTGTCTGGACCCGCGACGGCGCCCGCGCGCTGCGGCTCGCGCGCAAGCTGCAGGCCGGACAGGTCTTCATCAACAACTACGGCGCGGGCGGCGGCGTGGAACTGCCGTTCGGCGGCGTGAAGGCAAGCGGGTATGGCCGCGAGAAAGGCTTCGAGGCATTGCTCGGCTTTACCGCGCTGAAGACCATCGCGATCCGGCACGATTGATCGCGGCCACGCTGCGACGGCCGTTCGGGCCGTCGCCGGAGAATCGCCATGTCCCGACTGACCATCGTGGGCGCCGGCCGCGTCGGCCAGACGCTCGGCAACCTGATCGTCGCGAACCGTGTCGTCGACGTGGGGCAAATCTACGCTCGTGACATCGCGCGCGCCGCCGTGGCATTCGTCGGCGCCGGCCGACCGGTCGATGATCTTGATCGGGCCGAGCCCGCCGACATCTGGCTGCTGTCCGTACCGGACACCCGGATACGATCCCCCCAAAAGCCATCAGCCCATCGTCTGCGCGAACGACTTCAGATACTTCATGCCCGTGTCGCACATGATCGTCACGATCGTGGCGTCCGGGCCGAGCCGTTCGGCGAGTCGCAATGCGCCGGTTACGTTGGCGCCGGTCGACGTACCGCAGAACAGCCCCTCCTCCGCGGCCAGTCGGAACGCCATGGCTCTTGCGTCCTCCGTCGAGACGCGCTCGAGTTCGTCGGCGATGCCGTCGCGCCAAAGCGGCACGACATAGCCCGCGCCGATCCCGTCGATCTTGTGCGCGCCGGTCGATCCACCCGACAGCACCGCCGATTCGGCCGGCTCGACACCGGCGATCCGGATGCGTGCGTCATGCTCGCGCAAGCGCCGCGAAATCCCGCGCAGCGACGCAGCCGTGCCGACGCTCTGGACGAAACCGTCGAGACGGCCGCCGGTCTGCTCCCAGATTTCGTCGGCCATCTTCGTATAGGCGTCGAGCTGATCGGTGTTTTCCATCTGCGCGGTGATGTATGCGCCCGTCTCGCCGGCAATCCGATGCGCCTCGCGAATCATGTCCTTCGTCAGCTTCCCGGTTTGCTTGCCGTTGTCGCTCGGGACGAGCGTCAGCTCCGCGCCAAGCAGGCGCATGTGATCGAGCTTCTCCTTCGAGAACGCATCCGACGAGACCAGATGCAGCGGATGCCGCTTGACGGCGCACACCAGCGCGAGCGACACGCCCGTGCTGCCACCGGTGTACTCGACCACCGCGCCGCCGGGCTTCAGACGCCCATCGCGCTCGGGCGCTTCGATCATCGCGAGCGCGATCCGGTCTTTCATGCTGCCGGTCGGATTCTGACTTTCGAGCTTGACGAACAGACGCGCGCCGTTCTTCGGGACAACGTGTCGTAACGGGACGAGCGACGTGTTGCCGATCGTGTCGAGGATGCTGCCGGGAGTCGATTTCATGTGGACCTCTGAAGTGAGCGAACGGGCAAGACCCGGCGGGTAGCCGTCAGGTCGCATGACCGAGCAGCGCGACAGCGAACGTGAGCGTTGCCGCGAAGCCGGTCAGGAAAGCGATCGTGCGAACAACCGGAATGCCAGCGGCGTAGACGACGTAGTGAACCAGCCGCGCCCCGAGATAGAGCCTGGCCGAGAACACCGTCGCCGGGCTGCTCGCACCCGTCATTGCGCACATCAATACGAGCGGGGCGAACACGGCAAGATTCTCGATCGCGTTCGCATGCGCACGCCGTGCGCGCTCCGCCCACGGTGGATCGGGCGGATGGGACGGATCGGGATTGCTCAAGGCCGCCATCAGGCCGCGTGTCATGATTCTGGCCAGCATGTAAGGAATCCACATCAGCAGCGTCGCGATCGCGGTCAGCGTCAGCAGGTGAAGTTCTGGCGAAAATGTCATCGGATTGGCCTCTGTCGGACTGAGCCGCAGGCGGGATCTGCGGATGCCGGAAATGCTTCGCAGTCTAGACTCGGGACGAGGCCGCTCGCCATAGTCATAAATGACATTAATAGCGACATTCACGACAGCCATTCGACATGAAAGCCACTATCCGTCCGACCGGAAAATCCGATGCATGGGCGGGGTAGCGCAAGCGCGCCACGCGCCGCCCGCTGCATTCAATCAGACCGTACGCGACACGAGCTCGCCCAGAACCGTGTCCAGTGCGACATGGCCGTGCAGGATTTCTTCAGGATCACTTTCGAAATCGATCCAGCCTTCGTTGAAGCCGTCCAGCATGCGCATGCGGGGGAGCGGATGCTTCATGCCCTGCGCGCGAAACAGCGCTTCCCACGTTCGTCTGTCGACGGCTTCCGCGCGCACGTCCCGGCCCAACACGCGAGCGAAGGCCAGCGCGAGATCGTTGGGGCTCACCCGGCACGGGCCTTCGAGCTCGACGACACGCACACCGTGCCACGTCTGCTGGAGCAGTTGCGCCGCCACGCGGCCGACGTCCGCGGTGGCGACCATCGGCACAGGCTTGTCGAGCGGCTGCAGGTAACTGGCGACGACGCCCTCGTCGCGCGCGGACGCGACATCCCACGCGGCGTTCTCCATGAACCAGCCGGGCCGCAGGAACGTCACCGGCATCGGCATCTCGCGCAGCGCCTGCTCCATCAGCGCGAGTTGCGTGAGCAGATTGGGCTCGTCGGCCTGCGCGCCGATCGTCGACAGGCACACGACCCTGTCGGGGCGCGCCTTCAGCAGCGCGGCGGACACGGCCTCGATCACTTTCCGCGCTTCGGGAAACCCCGGCGCCGGATCGAACACCGGCGGCAGCAGGATGAAAACGCCCGTCGCGCCGGCGAATGCGTCGGCGAGCAACGCCGGGGCTTCCATGAAAGCCGTTGCGATCTCGCACCCGCGCGCCGCCCATGCCGCTGCCCGCGTCGCGTCGCGCACGACCGCGCGCACGGGCCGACCCGAGGCCAGCAGTTCACGGGCCAGTGCGCCGCCGACCTTGCCGGTAATTCCTGTGATTGCATACATTGCTCGTTCTCCATGTGTGAATACGTGGGTCGCATTCTGGACAAACGCCGACCAAAACAAAACGACATGGATGGCATCAGATAAGTGACAACGCGTCATCAATTCGGCATGATCGACACGGACGCCCGGCGTGGCTACGCTGTGCGGCGTCGGCGTGTCGGCCTTCAGTGGGTCGTGCGCGATCCGCCACCCGTATTCAGTCGAACCACCATGAGATCCAGTAGCGAGAAGCTGTCAGGCAGCATCAGCGTGTTCGCCGCCGTCGTCGATGCCGGGACGTTTTCGGCTGCCGCCGACGTCATCGGCATGACGCCGCCGGGCGTCAGTCGAGCGATCGCGCGGCTGGAAAAAAGGCTGAACATCCGGCTGTTCAACCGAACGACGCGGTCGGTGTCGCTGACCGAAGAGGGCCGCCGCTTTTACGAGCAGGTCATGCCCCATCTCGCCGGGCTGGAGGAAGCCGCCGCGGCGGCCGCGGGCGGCGCCTCCGCGGTGCGCGGCAAGCTGCGAATCAATCTGGATCCGGTCGTCTACCGCGCCATTCTCGGGCCACGGCTCGATGCGTTCATGGACGCGCATCCCGAACTCGAAATCGAGCTCATCGCGCGAGACAGCCTGGGCGACCTCGTGATGGACGGCTTCGACCTCGCCGTGCGCTTCGGCGAACCGCGGGCATCCAGCCTGATCGCGAGAAAGCTGCTCGATACCGGCGTCGTGACGGTCGCGGCGCCCTCGTACATCGCGCGCCGGGGACGGCCGGCCAAACCCGAGGACCTCGAAGACCGGCACCACCGCTGCCTGGAATTTCGCAATCCGGAGACCGGCAAGCCGTTCGCGTGGGAATTCCATCGCAAGCGCAAACGCATCGTGGTCGACACTCGCGGACGCCTCACGGTCAACGATCCGGGCGCGCTGCTCAACGCGTGCCTCGCCGGCTCCGGCATTGCGCAGATGCTGCTGCTCGGTGCCGAGCCGCTGATCGCCGACGGCCGGTTGATCAACCTCTTTCCCGAATGGGCCGACGAGCGGTATCCGCTATACGCGTATTACCCGTCCCGGCATCACGTGCCGGCCAAGACCCGCGCATTCCTGGATTTCATCAGAATTTGCTCCGAGAAACCCCGCCATTGATGCCGGGAAGGAAAGGAGTGCTGTTGACAGACAGCTTCTTCCACGGGTTAGGATCACCTGCATGATCCTCGTCTACCGCTACCGCGTGAAGTCGCTCAACGGACTGCTTAACAAGCAGAGCCGCGCGGTGAACTACGTCTGGAACTTCTGCAACGACACGCAGAAGCACGCGCTCAAGTGGAGCAAGAAATGGCCGACCGGATTCAACCTGAACGTGCTGGCGACCGGCAGCAGCAAGGAACTCGGTATTCACTCCGGCACGGTCAACGCGACGTGCGAGCAATATGCGAAGTCGCGCAGTCAGCGCCGTCGGCCCTACCTGCGCTATCGCGGCAGGAAATCGTTGGGCTGGGTGCCGCTGAAGGGGCGTGACCTGAAGCGCGAGGGTGACGCGTTCCGTTTCGCCGGCAACACGTTTCGGGTGTTCAACAGTCGACCGCTTCCCGAAGGCAAGATCAAGGACGGCACCAACTTTGCGCAGGATGCACGCGGCAACTGGTTTCTCAACATCGTGATCGAGATGCCCGATGTGCAGGCCCGCCCGATCCGTTCCGGCGTCGGTATTGATCTCGGCCTGAAAGACTTCGCCACACTTTCGACCGGCGAGAAGCTGCCCAATGACCAGTTCGGTCGACGAGCGGCGGAAAAGCTGGCGAAAGCGCAACGGGCGCGAAAGCACAAGCGGCATATCGCGAAGCTGCACGCCAAGGTCGCGAATGCGCGTGCCGATTTCCAACACAAGCTCGCGCTCGATCTGGTGCGGCGCTTCGATTACATCGCGGTCGGCAACGTGTCGGCTGTCAAACTCGCCAGAACCAGGATGGCGAAGAGCGTCTACGACGCGTCCTGGTCGTCCTTCCGAAACAAACTCCGCTACAAAGCGGTCGCGCACGGGGCCACGTTCGAGGAAGTGGACGAAAGCGGTTCCACCCAGTCCTGTTCGTCGTGCGGGTCGAAAGACAGCGCGACGCGGCCGAAAGGTATCGCGGGACTGCGAGTAAGAGAATGGGCCTGCAGTGACTGTGGTGCCGAGCATGATCGTGATATCAACGCTGCGCTGAACATTCTCCGATGCGGACGTGCATCGCCAGGTGTGGGAATCCGCCGCCTTTAGGCGGTGGAGGACGTCAAGGTCGAACTGACGGGTATTCACGGGGGCGTCGGCGCACGCTAGTGGTGTTCGCTACCGATTGTCGGCACGCAACTCCCGCACCCCACGGCCGAGCCTGCGGCGCAACAAGGCCCGCAACGTCGCCGAATCCGCGTAACCCACTTCGCTTGCGATCGTCTCCAGGTCGTAACCCATCGACACGAGGTTCTGCGCCCGTTCGATTCGGAGATCCTGGAAGAACGCCAAGGGCGACTTCCCGAGTACCGCCTCGGTACGGCGCTGCAACGTGCGTGGTCCCACGGCCAATGCAGCCGCCGCTGTCTGAAGCGAGAAACCGAGGGAAAGATGCTCGCGGGCCCAGCGCTCGAATCGCGCG
>NZ_BCPP01000277.1:0-7359 GCF_016586125.1 Burkholderia sp. E168m23 | reverse complement strand
AATTCACCGACACCGAGCAGACCTTCACGTTCGTCGACGTGCCGGAAGCACCGCTGCCGTCGCTGCTGCGCAACTTCTCGTCGCCGGTGATCGTCGAGTACGACTACAGCGACGACGATCTCGCGTTCCTGCTCGCGCACGACAGCGATCCGTTCAACCGCTGGGAGGCCGGCCAGCGCCTCGCGACGCGCGCGCTGCTGACGCTCGCCGCGCGTGCCGCCGCCAACGCGCCGCTCACGCTCGGCGAGAACTTCGTCGCAGCGTTCCGCCGCGTGCTGACCGATGAAAGCCTGTCGCCGGCATTCCGCGAACTCGCGCTGACGCTGCCGTCGGAAACCTACCTCGCCGACCAGATGGCCGAGGCCGATCCGGCCGCCGTGCATCGCGCGCGCCAGTTCGTGCGTCGCCAGCTCGCGACCGCGCTGCGCGCCGACTGGCTCGCCGCGTACGAGCAGCACCAGACGCCCGGCGCCTACGAGCCGACGCCGGAAGCCTCGGGCCGCCGCGCGCTGAAGAACCTCGCGCTCGCGTATCTCGCCGAACTCGAGGACCCGGCCGATGCCGTGCGCCTCGCCACCGCCCAGTACGACGCGGCGAACAACATGACCGATCGCGCGGCGGCGCTCGGCGCGCTGCTGTCCGCGGCCGCCGCGGGCGCGAACGAACCGGCCGAGAAGGCGCTCGACGACTTCTACCGTCGCTTCGAGAAGGAAGCGCTCGTGATCGACAAGTGGTTCGCGATGCAGGCGGCGCAACGCGGTACGCCCGCGCAGCCGACGCTCGCGAAGGTGCGCAAGCTGCTCGCGCACCCGGCGTTCAATCTGAAGAATCCGAATCGCGCGCGCTCGCTGATCTTCAGCTTCTGCGCGGCCAATCCCGCGCAATTCCACGCGGCGGACGGTTCGGGCTACGCGTTCTGGGCCGAACAGGTGCTCGCGCTCGACGCGATCAACCCGCAGGTCGCGGCACGCCTCGCACGCTCGCTCGAACTGTGGCGCCGCTTCACGCCGGCGCTGCGCGACCGGATGCGCGACGCGCTCGAACAGGTCGCCGCCGGCGCGAAATCGCGTGACGTGCGCGAGATCGTCGAGAAGGCGCTCGCGTAACTCGCGCGTTCGACCTGTCGCGTTCGCACGCTCGAGCCGGTGCCGCTTCCCGCGGCGCCGGCTTTTTTATTGCACGACCACGGCTGTAACCGCACCCAATCGCGGGGTCGGACCGCTCGGACGGCCTGCGCGACCAAGCGCGCCCCGCCCGGCGTCGCCGCCCGATACCGCGCCGATTCGGTGGCCCGGCCATGTAACCGGACGAAAAAAGCCGGCGGCACCGAAGGCGCGACGGGTAAAATTGCGGCCATTCAAGGATTCTTTGGCCTTTCGGAGTCTGTCATGTCCATTGCCCGCCGCACCACGCTGTCGAAGTTCCTGATCGAACAGCAACGTGAGACCAACAACCTCCCCGCCGACCTGCGCCTGCTGATCGAAGTCGTCGCCCGCGCGTGCAAGGCGATCAGCTACAACGTGTCGAAGGGCGCGCTCGGCGACGCGCTCGGCACCGCCGGCAGCGAGAACGTCCAGGGCGAAGTGCAGAAGAAGCTCGACATCCTGTCGAACGAGATCCTGCTCGACGCGAACGAATGGGGCGGCAACCTCGCCGCGATGGCATCGGAAGAAATGGAAACGTTCTTCCCGATCCCGGCGAACTACCCGCGCGGCGAATACCTGCTCGTGTTCGATCCGCTCGACGGCTCGTCGAACATCGACGTGAACGTGTCGATCGGCACGATCTTCTCGGTGCTGCGCTGCCCGGACGGCAAGCAAGCGACCGAGGAATCGTTCCTGCAGCCCGGCACCGAACAGGTCGCGGCCGGCTACGCCGTATACGGCCCGCAGACGGTGTTCGTGCTGACGACCGGCAACGGCGTGAACTGCTTCACGCTCGACCGCGAAGTCGGCTCGTGGGTGCTCACGCAGAGCAACATGCAGATCCCGGCCGACACGCGCGAATACGCGATCAACGCATCGAACGCACGCCACTGGTACGACCCGGTCAAGCGCTACGTCGACGAGCTGAACGCCGGCAAGGACGGCCCGCGCGGCGACAACTTCAACATGCGCTGGATCGCGTCGATGGTGGCCGACGTGCACCGGATTCTGAATCGCGGCGGCATCTTCATGTACCCGGCCGACAAGCGCACGCCCGATCGTCCGGGCAAGCTGCGCCTGATGTATGAAGCGAACCCGATGTCGTTCATCGTCGAACAGGCGGGCGGCGCGGCGACGACCGGTACGCAGCGCATCATGGAAGTGCAGCCCACCGGCCTGCACCAGCGCGTGCCCGTGTTCCTCGGTTCGAAGAACGAAGTCGAGCGCGTGACCGGCTATCACGACGAAGCAAAATAATTGCACTGCAGCACTGGACGAGGGTGCGAGACATCAGTACAATCGCGCCTTCGCGATGTGGCCCTAACGGGTCGCGTCGCAGTGAAGTGAAAGCGGAAAGTCCGCCGGATCGAAGGTTTCGCGAAGCAGCCGCAGCAAGCTGAAAAAATTTCGCAAAACCTATTGCCAAGATCGCGGATTTCACCATATAATTTCATTTCTCTGCTGCCGGTGTAGCTCAGTTGGTAGAGCAGCGCATTCGTAATGCGAAGGTCGTAGGTTCGACTCCTATCTCCGGCACCAAGATATAAAGGCCTGACAAGCATCGCTTGTCAGGCCTTTTCTATTTTCCGGCGCCGAAATCCTGCAGTCCCTCGGCGACGCACTGTCCCATCACACAGTCCACGATCTTCGCGTCCGCGTTCGGCAACCGCATGCGCACGTTGTCCGTCGCGATCATCGTGGCGGCACATTGTCTGCGCAACCCCGTCGACACCTCCGCACGACATTTCCCCCCATTCACACCCGTCGATCGTATCGGCCGCCCCTCGCGGTCTGCGGCGGCACGACCTCCCGCGGCCATGACGACGAAAGCCGGCTGCTCGACGTGAATGCAACGGCATCCTCATCTCGTGCAGCCCGACGGGCCCGTGCTCGCCTCCGGCACGACGCATACGCAGGCGACATGGCCGTCACATCGATCTCCTGCTCACCCTGCATCGCGCACACACGAGTCGTACCGTACCCAGACAAATCCCCTGGAAAATCTGCTTAAGGGTGCATAACATTACTTAACGATCCTGACCCGTCTATCGCGTTACATTGCGTGGGCGGCGCGACGGCCGCATGCCGCTTTCAACCCGCTTGCGGCGTGCGACAGCCGGTGCCCGGTCATTTCGACTCAACCCAAGGAGAGGACCACCATGACTCATGGCTTGATTATGTGGCTCATCATCGGCGCGATCGCCGGTTGGCTTGCCGGCTTGCTCGTGAAGGGCGGCGGCTTCGGGCTGATCGTCGACATCATCGTCGGGATCGTCGGTGCGGTGATCGGCGGCTGGCTTGCCGGGCTGCTCGGCATCAGCATCGGCAGCGGCTTCATCGGCTCGGTGATCGTCGCGGTCATCGGCGCGGTGATCCTGCTGTTCGTGATCCGGCTATTCAGGCGAGCGGCCTGACGTTTCTCTCCACGCGCCTTCGGGCGCGTTTTCGCATCGGGCGCGGCGCACGGCCGGTTCGCCGCGCGCCACCGGCTCCGTCAGCGCTTCGCGTGCCGCCACCTGCCGTCGAGCACGTCTGCCTTCAGCAATCCGCTGCGCGCTTCATGCACGCCATCGCGCCCGATCCACACGGGGCGCGACATCGCCCCTCGCCATCCCGCATCGAGCGCCGCCCGCGGCCTCGATTTCACAGCGACCATTTCAGTTCTCCATAGAACGTGCGGCCCGGATACGGGTGGAACGTGTAGTAGCGGCGGTCCGTCACGTTGTCGATGCCGACCGACGCGGTCCAGTGACGATCGAAGCGGTAGCGCGCCTTCAGATCGACGACCGTGAACGAACTCGTGCCGCCGTAGACGTCCGGATTCACGTCGCTGTTGTCGAGCGTGTTGAACTGGCGGCCCGAGTAGCGCACGCCGACGCTCGTGAGCCAGTGCTCGTCGAAGCGATACGACGCGAGCAGGTTCGCGCGCATGCGAGGAATGCGCGGGAAACGCGAACCGACGTAGGCCGGGTTCGCGGCATCGGCGAGGATCTGCGCGTTGCTCGCCGATACGTTCGCGTCGAGATCGAGCCCACGCACCCCGACGTTCTCGCCGCTGAACGCGAGTTCGACGCCGCGCACGCGCACGCGGTCGACGTTCGAGACGTTGGTGACGGTGGTCGCGCCCGACACCGTCGTCTGGCTGTAGATCGAGTCGCGCAGATCGCTCTGGAATACGCTGGCGCGCACGACGCCGACGCCCACGTCGCGTTCGGCCGTGAAGTCCCAGTCGATCGCCTTCTCCGGCCGCAGGTTCGGGTTGTTGTTGACGATCGCGTTGTTCGAGATCGTGCCCTGGAACAATTCGCCGACCGTCGGGAACCGCGTGCCGGTCGCGAACGACAGCCGGAAGCGCCAGACCTCCGTCGCGTCCCACTGCAGCGCGACTTTCGGCGACAGCGCGTTCGCGCCGCGGTCCGCATAGCCGAGCGTGCCGCGCGCATTGCCGAGCGCGCCGCCATACGCATCCCAGCGCTCGTAGCGCAGCCCGAGCGTCGCGAGCCAGCGCGGCGCGAAACGCCACGCGTCCTGCCCGAACAGTGCCTGCGTGCGCGTGTCGCCGCGATAGACGCTCGCGAGCGACGTGGTCGGGCCGGCCAGCCAGTCGGCCGTGTTGTACGTGACGTTGCGCAGGAAGTAGTTGTCGTAGTGATAGCCGAACGTGAACGTATGACCTTTCACTACCGGCGCCTCGGCCTTCAGATCGAGCGTGCGCCAGCCGGTGCCGTCGCCCTGGAACAGCGTGCCCGCCCCACCCTGCACGGTCGAGGCCGCGCGCAGCACGTCGCGCGACACGTCGTACGCCGACACGACGCCTGACAGCCGCCAGCCGGAATCGAGCCGGCCGTTCAACCCGAGCGCGTACAGCCAGTTCTCCTGGTCGCCGCGCTGCGGCGCGAACGCGTTCGGCGCGACCGTCATGTTCTGGCCGCCGATCGACACGTTGCCGCCGTAGACGGGATTGCCCGCCGCATCTCGCAGGAAGGTCTCGCCGTGCTGCCGGTAATGGTTCTCCCAATGCCCCAGCGTCAGCGTCGCATCGACGTGATCGGTAAACGCATAGCCCATCCGGACCGTCTCGTTGAGCTGTTCGGTCCGCTCGATCGTCTGCGCGCCGACGATGGTCCGCGGCTTGCCGTTGGGGCCGAGGTCGGTCGCGGCGCCCGTCACCGGCACGGCGGCGCCCAGTTTCGGGTTGTAGGCCGAATTGGGGCTCGCGTACTGCATCGGCTGGCCGTTGTTTTCCAGCCGGTCGAGCGACAGCGCGAACCAGAACCGGCCGACGCGGTTCGCGATCCGCGCGGTCTGGTGATTGCCGCCGAAGCTGTCGGCAAAGCCGTAGCCGTCGTGGTAGCGCTGCGTAAAGAACTGCGTCGACAGCGACGCCTCGAGTTGTTCCGGGCGGCGCGTGGTGAGCAGCACGGTGGAGCCGATCGCGTTGCCCGGATAGAGCGAGGAAAAGGGGCCATAGAGCACGTCGACGCGCGCGATGTCGTCGGGCGGAATCAGCGACCAGCGCGGCGGGTATGCATAGCTCGAACCGAGCAGGTTCGACAGCAGCACGCCGTCCGCATAGACGAGCCCGCGCGCGCTCTGCAGTTCGTTGAAGTCGCGACCCGCGAATATGCTGTTGCGGTCACCGATGTAGCGCTTGCGGACCATCAGGTTCGGCACGTACTTCAGCGCGTCCTCGGTGGTGACGTTGGTGTGCGCATCGATCTGCTCGCGCGTAATTGACGTGACGACGGCCGGCGTATCCGGGTCGACCGGTTGCCGCTGCGCGGTCACGCTGACGGCGCTCAGCGTATCGCCGGCCGGTGCGGACGCTGCCGCGACGCCGGCGGCAGCCGGCGCGGCGGTCGCAGTGGTCGGGGGACGATCGACGCCACCGCCGCGGGCGGTCCCGGCGCGGACATCGTCGGTGGCAGCCGCGTAAGCGGCCGGCCATGCGAAAGCGGCCGCGCAGGCGAGCGCGAGCCGGCCGCGCGAGGGCCGCGCGGCAAAGGTGAACGACATGAGTGAGTTCCTGAAAACGTGATCGGACGCCGCCGGACACAGGGGCGCAAGCCGCGCACGAACGGCGCGACGCGCGGACCGGGGCCGCGGGCGGCTCGCGCGCCACCGGGGCGCGCGGACGACATCAATCAGACCGGAACGTTTTCAGGCGGGGCGCGCGGCTGCGCGAGACGGATGCCCTTGCGGGGCACATCGGAAACGACCGGCGCGGCCACCCGATACGCGAACGTGCGCACGAAGCCCGGCAGCGCGGGCAGGCTCGTGCCGAGCGCGACGTTGGCCGCGAAGCCGGGGCAGTACACGCAATGCGGGACGCCGGCATGGTCGAGCGACGACGTGTCGTGGTCGTCGTCCGCTTGCGCGAGCACGACCTGACGCGCGCCCGCTGCACTGCACAACTCGAGCGTGAGGGTGCCGGAGCCGCTCGACGCGAGACGCGCGTAGCCGACGACGGGCGACAGTACGTTCAGTACCAGCGCCAGCCATACGAGGCCGATCCATCGCGTCGTTCGTCTCATCGCGGTCCAGGAAAAAGTGCGCGCAAGTATAACAAGCGGCCCGATTGTTGCCGATCGCGAAGCGGCAATACCGGGCATCGCACTTCGCGTCGGAGCGCATGTGCCGTTAATACAACAGAGACAAAATCTAACGATTCGCCGCTGGCATAAATTCGAGCGCGAGGTTGATAATCATTGAACCTGCTGGAGAAACGATCATGGACGAAAGACCAACTCGCATGCCACCGCCGGAGCAAGTGATGAGCCCGGATCCGGAACCCGTCGGCGTGGAATTCCTCGCCGAATTGCCTGAGCACGTTCGGGCATTCTTCGACGAGCAGCACAAGCTGTACGCGCCGAAGTGAACGTCAGTCCGGTTCTGTAACCGCCGCGTGTCGATCCTCGCTATCGTGCGGTTCCTCCGTGCGCTTCGCGCGCAATTCGCCTCGCACCCGGGCCGCAACAGCCTGACGGTGCCGGATCAGCACGCCTGCTGATTCTCCTGTCGCGACGCTACGCCGCGCGACTGTCTTCGTCTATTCTTCTGGTTTTCCACGTCCGGCCCGCCCGGCTCTCCCGATCGTTCCGATGAAGCAAGCCATTCGTGCCAGCCTCGCTGTCGCCGCGCTCGGCGTCGCCCTCCTTTCGTCGCCGCATACCGCCCGTGCAGACGGCGACGACACCGCCCTCACCAACGTCGT
>NZ_BCPP01000276.1:0-7372 GCF_016586125.1 Burkholderia sp. E168m23 | reverse complement strand
TGCCCCCGTTGCGCGGCTTCCGCACGGCCGGCCGCCCTCGCCGCCAGCGCGGCGATCGCGTAGGCGACGCCCCCGAGCGCCGCGACCGCCCACAGCGCATCGGTCAGATCCGGCAACAGGATCGTCGCGGCGCCTGCGATGGCCACGCCGAGCAGGCTGCCGGCCTGACGCGCCGCGTTGAGGAATCCGGATGCCACACCTGCCGCGTCGGCAGGCACCTGTTCGAGCACCGTCGCGATCATCGGCGCCACCGACAGCGCGGTGCCGGTACCGAATGCGGCCATGGCCATCCAGACCACTAGCCACGGCGCACGCAGCGCGAGCGCAAGCGCGATCGCCGGAACGGCCAGCGCCGCCATCGCGAGGCCGTTCGCCATCAGCGTGACGGGGCGAACCCGGCCATGCAGTTTTCCCGACAGCAGATTGCCGAGCGACAGGCTCAGCGCGAACGGCAACAACGTCAGCCCGATCTGCCGCGCGCTCATGCCGAAGCGTCCGTGCAGGTACAGGCTCAGCACGAACAGCAGCCCGAAGTAGCCGACATAGACGAGACTGCCCATCAGGTTCATCGCGACGAACACGCGATTGCGAAACCACGCGAGCGGCACCATCGGATGACGGGCACGCCGCTCGACGGCGACCAGCACGGCGGCCGCGAGCACGGCGATCAGCAGCGCGCACCGGACCTCGGTGGCGCCGGCGCCGCGCGTGGGCAATTCGATCACCGCGAAACACAGCGCGCCGAGCGCCGCCGCACCGACGCACTGGCCGACCCAGTCGAACTGGCGCACCTCCCGCGCGGCCGCTGCCCGAACCAGCGCCGCCGCGCCGGCAAAGGCGACCGCACCAGTCGGCACGTTGATCAGGAACGCGCTGCGCCAGCCGAAATCGTCGACGAGGAGCCCGCCAAGCACCGGCCCCACGGCGACCGCGACCGACGCGATGCCGGCCCACACCGCGATCGCCCGCGCCCGTTCGGCCGGCACGTCGAAGGTGCTGCGCACGATCGCGAGCGACGCGGGCAAGAACAGCGCGGCGCCCATGCCCTGCGCGAAACGCGCGGCCACCAGGAGCGCCACCGACGACGCGACGCCGCACGCCGCCGATGCACCGACGAACAGCGCCAGCCCGGCGAGATACACGCGCTTCGCGCCGAACCGGTCGGACAGCGCGCCGCCCGCGAGGATCAGCGCGGCGAAGCTGAGCGTATACGCGTCGACGATCCACGCGAGTTCCGCGACCGTCGCGCCGAGGCTCGTGCGCATTGCCGGCAGCGCCACGTTGACGATCGTCGAATCGAGCACCGCCATGAACATGCCGATCGCGACGAGCGCCAGCGTCAGGCGCTGCTCGCGCGCCGTCGGGCGGCCCGGCGCGGCCAGCGGAACGGTGGAAACGGGGACGGAAACGGAATGGCAATCGGACATGACACCTCCAGGCAGATGCCCGGAGTCTAGGACCCGGCGCGCGATGCGGAAAAGTGATAATTTCGCATTGGCCTGATGCAGATCTGCATCACCGATTCCCGTCCGCCGCCGCTTGCCCGATGACACAATCGATCCGTATGAACTGGGACAACGCCCGCTTCTTCCTCGCGCTGGCGCGCACCGGCACGCTGCGCGGCGCCGCGGCGCAGCTGAACGTCGATCAGGCAACGGTCGGGCGGCGGATCGCCGCGCTCGAGGACGAACTGTCTGCCCGGCTGTTTCTGCGCACGCCATCCCTCTATGTGCTGACGACCGCCGGCGAAGCGCTGCTCGAACCGGCCGAAACGATGGAACGCGCATCGCTGACGATCGAACGCCGCGTGATGGGGCTCGACGAGCAACTGGCCGGGTCCGTGCGCATCGCCACGACCGACACGCTCGGCAAGCGTTTCGTCGTGCCCGCAATCGCCAACTTGCGGCGCAGGCATGCCGGCATCGACGTCGTGTGCGTGACGTCGGCGCAAATCACCAACCTCACGCGCCGCGAAGCGGATCTCGCGATTCGCACGTTGCGGCCGGAATCGCCGGACCTGATCGTCAGGCGGCTCGGGCATCTCGAAACGGGCATCTATGCGTCACGCCGCTATCTGGCCGAACGGGGCGAACCGGTCGCGGGCAGCGCGTTCGACGGGCACGATCTGGTGATGTATCAGCAACCGGTGGTGCCGACGATGTGGGACGCGCTGTGCGGCGAACCGACTTCACGCGGCCGCGTGATGTTCCAGACCTCGTCGACGATGATGCTGGTGGAAGCCGCACTGGCCGGGCTCGGCATTGCGGAGCTGCCGTGCTTCCGCGCCGACACCGAGCCGGATCTAGTGCGGCTCATGCCGCAGCGGTGCAATCATTTCGACGTGTGGCTCGTCGCGCATGCCGATCTCTACAAGACCGCACGCGTGCAGGCGGTGATCGAAGCCGTCGTCGACGAATTCGCGACGGCGGCGGGCCGCTAACGGGCCGGTGCGTCAGCGCGGCTGGTACTCGCCATCGGCAGCAGACCAGCGAAACGTCCGGCGCCATTTGCCGCCGCGCTCTCGCAACTGCAAGTCGTGGAAGCCATCCGTCGACGTCGACAGCACGCTCAGCGCATTGCTGCCTTCCGTGATGTCGTGATCGCGCGTGCCGTCGCGATGCCAATCGCCGGCAATATCCCGGTAAAACATCATCGGCTGCGCGAACACGACGCGCAGCGTCTTGCCGTCGATCCGGAACAGGTACAGCGCCTCGAACGACGCACCACCGCCCGCATAGCCGATCGACCAGCCCGCCCGCACCCCGAACGCGGCATCGCCCGCCCGCAGCGTATACGGCGCGAGATCGAACCGCGACCACCGCTCGGGCCGTAACGCGACATCACGCGACTGCTTCGTCTGCTCGATGTAGTCGGGACTGTCGAGATTCGTGTCGCTCCAGTCGATCGCCTGTTCGAGCGGCTGTTCGGTCCGCGCGACGAGGCGCGGCACGCCGTCCGTACCGCGTTCGAACACGCCCAGCCAGACGAATTCCTTCCGGTCATCGGCCTCGGCGCGGCTCTCGAAGCCTTCGCAATCGGTGGGCGCACGGAATCGCAGCACCTCGCGCGCAATCTCGTCGGTCGGTGCCACGCACACGATCGCGACGAACGCCCCGGGGCGTTGCGGCCACGGTTTCGCGCCGACCAGCACGACACGCGCAAGCGGCTGGCCCGGGGCAAGCTGCGCCGCCAGCCCCTCCTTCGTGAAGCCGGGCGGCAGGTGCACGCCGAAACCGTCCGCTTCCGCGCCGCTCATGTCGCGCGCATACGCGGCACGGGCTTCGGGCGAACCGAGCTTCCCGGGCACTTGGTCGAGCGAATGCGCGGTACCGGCCGCGTGCGCGGGGAAGCCCGCGAATGCGGCGCCGATCGCGATGAGCCACGGCATCAAGCGAATTGTCATGCTGGAATGTCCTGTGAAGTAACGAGGCAACGTACTGCGACGCCGCACATGCAATCGTGTGCGTGACGACCGGATCGGCCCGCCGTGCCATGTGAGCGCCATGATGTTCTACTTGCCGGGTGCGACAAGTTTCAGCGCGCAGCGGGCGGTCACGTCCGCTTGCGCCCGCTGCGCCACATGCGAACGCCCGACCGCAACTGACCGACCCCGCCGACGAAAAAGACCGCGCCCATCACGCCGAACGCCAGCACATCGCCCCAGATCGCGCCGAACGTGTTCATCCGCGCGGTCGTCCTCGGCGCGTCCGGCGCATAGCGCACTTCGACCGTCGCGCCGTCCTCGACGCTGACGGCGCCGCCCTGCGCATATTCGACGTGCTCGCCCGCGAGCGTCGTGAACGCGATCTCCGGATGATGCGGACCCGCGTTCAGCTTGAGCACGCGCCCCGGCACGACGACCGACGTTCGCAGGAATTCGCGTGTCGACTGCGCATACAGCGCGACGCCGATCAGCATGCACGTGCCCACGATGGTAAAAACGATGCCCTTCGCGATCCGCCACTCGATGTGCTGCGCAGCGGGTCGCCCGATTTCGGATGCCATCTGCTTCGTTCCGCTCCTGATGTTCGTCAATGCCGGGCGCGCGGCACACGATGCGCCGCCACGCCGCCCTCGGCATCCGGCAGGATACGGACATCCCGGCACGCTGTAAATTGCGTCCGCAAGCGGCTCGCCGGCCGCGCGCGTCAGCCCGCGAGCTTCTTCAGCGCGTCGAGCACCGCGTCGCCCTTGAACGGTTTCACGATCCAGCCCTTCACGCCGGCGGCCTTGCCACGCTCCTTCATCGCCGGGCTGCTTTCGGTCGTCAGCATCACGACGTTGACCGCCGTGTTCGCCAGTTCGCCGCGAATCTTCTCGACCATCGTCAGGCCGTCCATGTTCGGCATGTTCACGTCGCTGATCACGAGACGCACGCCGGGCGTCGCCTTGAGCTTCGCGAGCCCGTCCTTGCCGTCGACGGCCGTCGCGACGTCGAGCCCGTGATTGCGCAGGAAGCCTGCCACTTCGTCGCGCACCGTGCCCGAATCGTCGACCACCAGAATCTTTGCCATGTCGTATTCCCCTTTCGTCGTTGCTGACTTCAACATTCAAAACAGTTCGAGTTCGCCCGCCTCGACCATCGGCCCGACGTCCTGCACCGATTCGCGGAAATCCTCCGGCGACCAGCTCAGGCTGAACACGAAACGCTGGTCGAGACGGACCGAACGCCCCGATGCCGGATCGGTCATCCGGTACTTGAAACAGAGCTGCGGACAGTCGCCGCCGAACGAGATGAACTTCTGCTTGTGATTGACGACGAGCGGCACCTGCACCGGATGGCGCGCCAGCGCCTCGGCGTCGCCGAGATAGCGGTTCTTGAACGCGCCCCACACGAGGTTGGTCAGCTCGCCGAGCACGCTGTTCACGTCGCGGAAATCCGGCGCGCGGCCGCCGTCGCGCGTGCCGCCGAGCATGTCGAGCAGCGGCTGCTCGCTCGTCTGCAGCAGCATGTAGCCGCGGCACCATGCGCTTTCGAGCGCGATCAGGCTGAACACCTCGCCGAAGATGATCTGGTCGCGCACGATGCACGGCGTGTCGTGCTCGATCGTCATCCCCGGGAACAGGCTGTCGATGCGCGCCTCGGTGATCTCCGAGATGCCGCGCACCAGCGCGTTCGGGTAGTCGCGGCTGAACAGGTATTCGTCGATCGCGCGCGCGAGCGGCGTCATGTCGTCGGCGACGTAGGCCGCGCACGCGACCCGCGCGAGTACATCGGGCAGCCCGTCGCGCGACGCCAGCGATTCGCGGCGCAGGATGATCGGCAGTTCCGGGCGCAGCGCGTCGATCTGCGTCGCGATGATCGCGCTCTCGACTGGCGAGCCGCCGTAATCCTCGGCCAGCAGGATCGCGCCGAGGTCGATGTTCGAGCGCAGCACCTTCAGCAGCCGGCTGCGCCGCACGGTCAGGCCGACCAGGTTGTGGGCGTCGCAGAAACGCTTGATCGCATCGGCGTGCACGCGGCTGTCATCGAGCACGAGCACCTTGCTGACGGGTTGGTCTTCGGTCATCTCATCGATTCCTGATGGTCGGTCAGAACAGTTCGAGCTCGCCGCCGGTGTCCACCGCGGCCGTTTCCGGCACGTGGAAATCGACCGGCGCGTTCGCGCACACGCACAGCGTCGCGCCGACCCGCACGTCGCCGTCGAGCGTCAGGTCGTACGCGGCCACGTAATCGGGTGCGAGCGCATGCAGGTAGTCGACGCTCGCGCCGCTCAGCAGGTAAGGCGTCGACATCCCGAGATCGGGAAACGGCGTGGTCAATGCCTGGTTGATCGCGCCGCAACACAGGTTCGCGACTTCCATGAACGCGTCGGTCAGCGGCCGCTGGCTGTTCGTGCCCGCCGTCGCGCCGGCGAAATGGCGGCGCGTCGCGTCGTCGTCGCTGAAACGCAGCGCGAGCAGCAGGCGGAAATGCAGCGCCGAGATCGTCAGCACGACCACATACTCGGGCACCTTCGGCTTCGATCGCGGCTTCGCGTGCCCCCGATCGGGCGCGTCGGGGTCGTGACCGGCGGCCGGCCGGATGTCGCACGCGCCGCCGGCGGCGAGCCGCGTGCGCGCGGCATCGAAGAAGATCCGCTCGAAACCCGCCCTCGCCTGCGCGCTGATCACGCGGCCTCTCCTTCGATCCGCGCATGCAGTTGCCCGGCCAGCGTCTCGACGGTCGCGAGCGCGGCCGTGATCATCTTGCCGCCGGCCTGGATGTCCTGGAACGTCGCGGCCGTCACGAGATCGTTGCGGTTCAGGCTGTCGCGATAGCTGTTCGACAATTGCTGCGAGCGCGCGGCCAGCCCGCGCACCTCGCTCGCGACGATCGAGAAACCGCGCCCGGCCGCGCCCGCGCGCGCCGCCTCGATCGACGCGTTCAGCGACACGATCGACACGTGCGCGACGATCGCCGACAGTTCCTGGTTCTTCGCGCGCATGTCCTGGTTCTGCGTGGTCAGCGAGATCATCTGTTCGTGCCAGCGCTCGAACGTGGCGGCCAGCCCGCGCAGGCGCGCGGCTTCGTCGGCGATCTTCATCGCATGCTGCGCGAGCGCCGCGCGGTCGGCCGACAGCGCCTGCAACGCGTCGCGCTGCGCGCCGTTGGTCGAGGTCTCGCGCGTCAGCGCCTCCCCGAGCTGCGCCTCGCGTTGCGCCCATGCGTCGGCCGCTTCCGCATGCGCGGACGCCGCGTCATCTGCGCGTGCGGCGGCTGCGTCGAGCGCGTCGTGCAACGCGTCGGCCTCGCGCGCCAGCGTCGCGACGAGCCGTTGGCGCATCGCACGAAACACGATCGCCGCCGCCATCGCGACGATCACGCCGCCCGCCAGCGCGGCGGCCATCTGAGTCATCCACGCCTGCACGATCACGCCGTCACTCCGCTGCGTCGATATCCGCGACGCGTGTGCGTTGCGCGTGCCCCGTGCCGGGCGCGGCGCCGTCCGCCGCGAAGCGCGCGGGCAGCGACACGATCGTCTCGAACGCGCGATACGGGGCACCGACGCGATCGTCGGTGAAGCGCAGCGCGATATCGCCGCCGTCGCGCTTCAGGAAATTGCGCACCGCGTCCATGCCGACGCCGCGCCCCGATACTTCGGTCACCGTCTGCGCGGTCGAGAAGCCCGGCCGGAAGATCAGCTCGGCGACGTCCTCGTCGGACAACGCCGCTTCGCTTGCGGCATCGATCCAGCCGCGCTCGCGCGCGATGCCGCGAATCCGGTCGAGCGCGAGGCCGCGGCCGTCGTCGGCGAGCACGAACCACAGTTCGCCGCCGCCCACGCCGACCGCGATGTCGATCGTGCCGGATGCCGGCTTGCCGGCCGCGCGCCGCGCGTCGGATGACTCGATCCCGTGGTCGATCGCATTGCGCAGCAGGTGCATGAAC
>NZ_BCPP01000275.1:0-7404 GCF_016586125.1 Burkholderia sp. E168m23 | reverse complement strand
CCGGGCCTTGTCCAGCCCGACGTTGTCTGGCCAACTATTCAGTGGTGCGAATCGCTGTTGACCTCGCCCTGCACCACCGCGGCCATCCCCCGTCCGGTATGTGCCGGCACTATGCCACGCCATGCGCACGAAAAACGGCCCGTAGTGACCGAAGTCCGCCGGCCACCAGTCCTGCGATGCCGTCATCAGCGCGCGCAGGTCGGCCTTGACCGCCGCCAGATCCAGACTATTGAATGCTTCAGCATAATCAAAGCCCGGATCCATCGGATCCGCCTCGCTCGAATGCTGGTGCAAAATCTTGAGGTTCAACTGGTTCGGCCACCAGTCGCGGTTCGTCGTCCCGTTACGCTTTCCATGGTTAAACGGGCACTTTCCCTCATTCGACATCTGGATTCTCCTCGTGTTGCAAATACGCAATCTTCAGTAAATCAACGTATATCCGAGCGTTCACTGATCCCGGAACTCTTCACTGCAAATCCGCAAAGTCAAAAAAATGGCGGAACACCTTCCGTAACGATCTTCCAGACGGCTTTGTTGCTCGAGACCATCTTGAGCGCACGCCCGGCGTTCTCGGTGACCTCACTTGCATTCTTACTCATGGTCGTCCCGAACCTGCTCGCATCGATCAGATGCGGAACATCGATCGCGCGAATTTAAACTCCCAATTCGGCGAGAGCAAATAGGCTTCAGTAGCATGACGTCCAGTCGAGCCGGCTGGCCTATCGACACGAGTTGCCTTCCTGGCTTCAATCGCCCGTGGCACGTCGACGCACAAACGTTTCCGTACGGGACAACACGCCCCGTCGGACGAGCTATATCGCTCCCTACCGATTCAAAGGAGTTCGATGTTCTCCAGATCAATTGATACGACCAGTGGTTCGGAAATCGAAGTACCGTCAGGCATGCGCGGATAAATCCGACGACGCATCGGAACTCGGATGCCGGAGACGGTCACATAGTCGCTCACGTAGTGCGCGCCAGGCGTGTTTCCGGCAATCTCTACGTCATAATCCAAACGGCGAATCAAGTTGTCGGGCCCGACATACATTGCCTGCACCTTGCTGAATACTTCGAGCGTCGCGGGGTACACTACATGGATCTTCCGCCACCGTTCACCTTGCTCCGACCACGGTCCGACGTCTTCACATTCGACACCATCGAAAGCAAGCAGGAACGGAGAATTCAGATACGTCCACATCGCACATCCGGCAAAAAAGGCCAACTGCAACGCATTCCACGGCGTCTCCAGCGTGTGGCCAGCGAACAATTCGCGCGGCTGCGCCTGGGCTTCAATGACGCGCCCCGAGTCGTCGAGGAGCGCAATGCGATCACCAGTGAACTCGCTTCGCGCGGCCACCGTCGCGAACGGTGCATGCGATGCCCACTGGCGATCCGTTGCAACCGAGACACGCGTGCGATCCAGCACGCCGCTCTGCCCTTTCAATCCCCACAGCGCGCCGCCCTGAATCAGATCGGCTCGGACCTCCCGAAATTTCCGCCATTGCTCGATCCCGCCATGCGCATCGATAATGCTTTGAGCGACCTTATTCATTTCTTCACCCCAAAGTTTAAATGGTTCATAGACAGAATCGTTCAGAACTTCACATCAATTCAAAAACTGATATCACACCAATCCATGCCAAATCCAGTTTGAGCGCCTCGATAAACGGACAAATCATCAAAAAAAGCAAATAGGTCACGGAAGAGTACGACATTCGATATAGCAAATGCGCATCTAAATACAATAAATCAGATACGCTCTATTAGATATTTCCACCCATAAACAAATTAGACAATATAATTCTCCAGCAAATCCAACACACGGATGATCTAATATTGTTGTTCACGATTTGCAACGCAGACAGACTGTGAGCCTGCGATCTCAGTCGTGCGATTGATTGATCCTGATCAGCAGTTCATTCGCCTGCACGTCGACGCATCGAAACTGCATTCAGGGGCCAGTAGGTGCTTGATACCGATACGTGACTGCCTCGGCAAGCGAACGATGAGGTAGCCACTTGCCCCCCCATTCTCGGCCATGCGTACGAACTCTCTGCACGCCTTCACTACGGACCTTCATCCCCGTACTGACGACCGCCGGATCAATCTGCTCGGTGCTTTGAAAAAGCTTCTGTTGAACCTCGTTCTTTTGCGACCAACAGCAGAGCACCGTGTAGCTCGGCCCGGGCAGGGTGATAGAGAAATCCAGATCACGAAGACTCCGCGCGGAACCCTGCAAAACACTCAGCGGCAAGCCGAGCACGGCCTTCAGACCAGACAATGCCCCAATAGGGGCATCGTCGCGCAGGCGTGAGCAATCACGCTTCAGTTCGGCATCGGCCGCACTCGCAATGGCGATTTCGTCGTCTCGCATCGTACCGATATCTCTGTTGATCAGTCCGGCGTTGCAGCCCACTCGGTTCCCGGCGCGATATCGCACCCTTGAATCTCGCGTATTGCTTGCGTGCCTGCTCATCTTTCTGACAAAAAAATCGATAACTTATGAAAGAGCACGAACTGTTGTCACGCGGTTCATGGTGCACCGTCGCACGTAACCTTCTTCATGCCCAACCTGACTGATGCTGCATTGCCGCGGCTCCTATGATCAACGCTGCTTACCAATTCTCAAAGGACATTTATGAGTATGATTTGAGACAAATCATCGACCCTATCCAACGCGTCACATTGAGTCTACAAACAGCCCTATTTTGGTGCAGCACCATCAGAACGTATCCATCTACCGAAGCACGGCCTTTCCATATGTTGGGATGTGACGACAAGATGTCGGCGCACAACGTTCCGTGGTCAATTCCCACAATAAAATTCGGGTTCCTACACAAATGATCGTTACCTTATAAAAATAATTTCGGATCCCTGCATTACTTCATTACACCCCCTATAATTCACCATTTTGATGAGAGACTTGGTGGGCAAAATGCATCGAATTGGTTTTCTCCTGACGGAAGGTTTCCAGGTGATGGCAATCGGGACTCAGGCTGTGTTCGAGATTGCGAACGTCGTAGCAAAAGAGCAGATTTACCATCTAACGAATGTTTCCGTCGCCGGCGGGCCGGTTCGTTCGTCGCTCGGTCTTTCGGTTCTGACTGAACCCGCAAACACGGCCGCTGCAGCCGATACATGGATGATCGGAGGTGTGATTAATCCGGGCACCCGGACCTCATCGGCCGCCGAACTTCAATTCATCAAAGAGATTGGCAGCAGTGCCCGGCGCGTGGCCGGGCTATGTACAGGTGCGTTCATCCTCGGCGAGGCGGGCCTGCTCAATGGAAGACGTGCCACAACCCACTGGGCCTATGCAGACGAACTGCAACGGCGCTTGCCGCTTGCCCAAGTCGTGCGCGACTGGATCTTTATTACCGATGGCCCGATTTGGACGTCCGCCGGGCTGACTGCAGCCATGGATCTCGCGCTCGGTATGGTGGAAGAAGATATCGGCCCCGAGTTTGCGAACTCGGTTGCGCGTGCACTCGTGATGAATCAACGACGTTCGGGCCGGCAATCGCAACAATCCGAGTTGCTGGCACTAGCTCCCAAGTCCGACCGGATACAACTCGCGCTCGAATACGCCCGCGCCAATCTGGCAGAGCCCTTGCGCGTCAGCGATCTCGCACGAGCCGCACATATCAGCACTCGGCAATTCGCGCGCATCTTCCTCGCGGAGACTGGCGAGTCTCCTGCCAACGCGATCAAGCGGCTGCGACTCGAAGCGGCAAGGGTCCTGATCGAGCGTGGCCGGCATACGCTCGATACCATTGCACGCGAAACGGGATTTCGCGACCGCAATCACCTCCGCGAAGCGTTCGTTCGCAGTTACGGCCTGACTCCTCAGGCGGTGAGAAGATCCGTTCGCAATTCGATCGAAGATCAGCCCGAGGAACTAAGCGAAGCTGCCTGACGAACTGGCACGCGCGGGACGAGTAATTGATCTCGCGTTCTCGGCCGATCAACCTCCATGAGCGGCGTTGATCCTGTCCTCACCACGCCCAATCGAGTCGCCAATCTGGCGACGTCAAGCCGCCCTCGACGAACGACACGCAATAGCCCGGTGCCACGCTTGTGTCGCGTGGAGATATGACGACATTGCCGATCACGATTTCCGTCGCGGACATCGGTCTTCGACCGACAAATGACCGCGAACGCCGAGCGTCAAGGTGGACACACCCACTGATCGGAAAAGTCGACGCCACCTGAACCTGCATCGCGATGCCAATCATTAGCATCACCTGATAGTTCAAGGGCGCCGCCTCAGACATCAAACGAAAGAAGCTGTCGATATCATCATTCGATTCGATCGTCAGCGATTCGGCTTCGGCATGTGCTCGCCAATTGCACAGTCCAGCAGCTCAAACATCAGCCGCACATGCCGCAGGCACCGGAACGTCGATTGCGTGGCCGCGCCCGGCACACTGTCGACAGTCCGATCGACGACGAATGACACTCCTGCGGAGCATCGAGTTCCTGCCCAGTAGCGGATGCCCTACTTCAACGCGGGGAAATCCACGACCGTGTTATTCACTCGATTGAATACGTTCGTGAACGTGATGAGCGCGATGGCCAGAGCAACATCAACGACGGACTCGTCCGAGTATCCTGCTGACCGGAAAGCCTCCAATTCCTCTGACGCAATTGTTCCGCGGCTTTCCTGAAGAACCCGAATGAACCGAATCAGCGCATCGCGACGTGCGTCACCAGTGGGCTCCAGGGCCCTAATCGCGCGCACGGCATCGACCGCGATACCGGATGCCTTGCTGGCCAGGCTATGTGCTGCCACGCAGTAGTCGCAACCGGAAATGGCGCTGACCACGAGTTTGATCGTTTCGCAATCCTGTGCGGACAGCGAGCCCTTCGAGAGCACCGCGTCGGCGGAAAGAATCGCCTGCAGCGCAGGCGTATTCAGAGCACCGATGGCCGCATAAGCGTTCGGAACCATGCCCACCGCCTTGCGGATGGTGGCAAAAACGTCGGCGGTCGCGCCAGTGGCCGCAGCAGCGGCAGGCGTATTGATCCGGGCAGTCATTTGGTCAGCTCCATTTGAGGTTGTCTTCGCGGGCGAGCCATTCGCCATCGAAATTTGATAGAAGTCTTGTTGATTGAATCGGTCAGGCACCGAGGGCACCGTACAAGCATCGTCCAGTTTCAGGCACGGGCGTTTCTGCTAAGGACCGCGTTGAGAGCCAAGGCGATCAGTTCGGCCAGCGCCGCCACGGCTCCGATGCCCCAGACAGCGCCTGAGCTCAACACTGCGGCGCCCAAGGTACTGCCGACAGAAAAACCGAAGTACATGGTGGACGTATTGAGCGCGAGGGCAACCGGCGCTTGCGCCGGCGCGCCGGCCGCGATGAGCCGCGACATCTGGGCCGGGAAGTACGACCAGACAGTAAAGCCCCAGACAGCGACTGCAACAAGCACCGGAACCAGGGCAACCTGCGGCGGCAGACGCGAGGCGATAGCCAGCGCCAGGAACGACAGGCCCAGCAGCATCAGCGATCCGTGCACCACCCGATTGGCCCCGAAGCGGTCATTGAACACACCTCCAGTCATCACCCCTGCTGCCGCAGAAAGCCCCCATAGAGAAACCGTCGCCGTGATTGCATTCGGGCCGAAAGCAAGGACGGCATCCAGGTATTCCGCGATGTACGGATAGGCAGCAAAGGCGCCGATCGACCAGAACAGGCTGACTCCAAGCAAGCGCTGAATCGGAGCCTGGCGGATCACGGACACACGTTCGCGCAGGCTCGCCACGGCAACTCCCTCTCCGGCGTCGCGGGCAATACCCGCGAAGATGCCCGCAATGGCGATGACGCTCATTGCGCCGACCAGCAGAAAGGTCGCACGCCAACCGAAAGCGTGACCGATCATCCCGCCTAGCGGCAGTCCGAGTGCGATGGCCAATGTCTGGCCCGCGCTGACGATGGCGAGTGCGCGGCCTCGCATGCTCGGCGGCACGATGACACCGGCGAGCCCATTGGCCGCTGGTACATACAGGCCTGCAGCGATAGCCATCAATACCCGTGCTCCGATCAGCAAGGCGAACGATGCGGACACCGCCGCCGTCACGTTGCCGATGGCGAACAGCGACATGGCTGCGAGCAAGACCCACTTGCGCGCCATCCGGCCGGTGGCAACCGTGGAGATCGGTGATGACAGCGCCAACACAAGGGTGAAGACGATGACGAGCACCGCAACGGTCGGGACCGGCAAACCGAAGTCCTTGGCCATGACCGGCAGCAGCGGCGCAATCATAAAGCCCTCGGTGCCGATGGCGAACGTTCCGAGGGCAAGGAACCCGGCCGGCATGAGCGCGGCTCGGGAGTTCACGGCGAGCGACACGTTCATGACGCGAGTCTCGTTGATGTGGGTCCGCACCCGTGCGGACCCAATGGTATGGCCGGATGCGTCAGACCGGGATAGGGTTCGCGGCGATCTCGGCGTTGAAGCCATCGATCAGCGCGTGTTCGCCCAGGCCGGGATTGTCGCGCAGCGCGCGAATCGCCTCGACAAAGACTTCGGGCTCTTCGGTCGCCAGGCCCTTCATCGTTTCTGCGATGAATGCATCGAGCGGCATGGCGCGCGGGTCGCCACTCTTCTTGATGAGGTCGGTGTCGACCCACGGAGGCGCGATTTCCTGCACGGACACGCTCGTGCCCTTGAGCATGAAGCGTTGCGACAATGCATACGAATGCAGCGCCGCCTTCGAGGCTGAATAGACCGCGTTGGTCGCGATCGGCACATAGGCCAACACCGAGGTGTTGTGGATGATCGTCGCGCGAGGCTGCGCCTTGAGGTGCTCGATCAACGCCGAGGTCAGACGAATCGGACCCAGCAGATTCGTGTCGAGGATTTGGCGGGAGACGGAATCATCGATCCGGCCGGAAGGATCATCAAACGGCATGATCCCGGCATTGTTGATCAACACGTTCAGCGACGGATAGTCGCGAATCAACTGCGCTGCGACGCGGTCGATGTCGGCCGCATCCGAAATGTCCAGCGCCACACCTTCCATGCCCGGATTGGCTGTCGTGACCTCATCGAGCAGAGCCTTGCGGCGCCCGGCGATGATGACCTTGTTGCCTAGTGCGTGAAACTGCTCGGCCAGCGCGCGACCAATGCCGGAAGTGCCGCCCGTGATGAAAATGGTATTGCCCGTCATCTGCATGATTCTTCATTTCCCTTGCGCCACCATGGCGCTTTCGATGTATGAACTATGCGCGAGTTGGGTTGCACCTCAAATGACATATAAACGGCGATAACAGTCATGCAAGACTCGTGACGGGAACGAATACCCGGTCGTCAGCTGGTTCCCATGAGAATCCTGCGCTCTCCCCAGGCAGCGGCCGAAGGACCATTACTCCAGAAACAGATCGATCTGCGCCGCGAAGTCGT
>NZ_BCPP01000274.1:0-7421 GCF_016586125.1 Burkholderia sp. E168m23 | reverse complement strand
ACGATCCGCTGCGCGAGGCGCGGTGCCACGAATGGCTCGCCTGGCTGGTCGGCTGGGTGCATGGCGTCGGCTACGGTGCGCTGTGGCGGCCGGGCCGCTTCATCGACGATCCGGCGCTGCACGGCGCGGTGAGCGCGCATGGGCGCGGCACGATCGACGCCGCGAACGCGTCGATCGAAGCCCTGCTGGCCGACGGCCGCACGTGGGCCGAGCCGGGCGCGCATTCGATCGTCGATCCGTTCCTGCTCGTGCTGTATCGCTGGGGCGTCGCGATCGGGCTCGACATGACCCGGCATCCCGCATGGACCGCTCATGCACAGCGCGAGGCCGAACGGCCGGCCGCGCGGCGCGCGCTGGCGCGCGAGGCGGCCTGACGAGGGGGAGCGGGCGTCGCGGGTCTTTGCTGCGACGCCCGCGTCGCCCGAGTGAAACGGGCGGGGCGGCTATTTCGCCGCGAACAGCGGGTAGGTCGCGCCCGCGACCAGCGCCGCCGCGAGCCACACCACGCTCCACGAACTCGCGGCGAGCAGCGGCGGAATCGCGAGCGGCGTCGCGAACAGCCCGAGGTAGACGACCGTGTTCGCCATCCCGAGCGCGGTGCCCGCGTGGTTCGCGCCGGCGAGCGTCGCGAGCTCCGTGTACGCGACGCCGTGCCACGCCGACACACAGATGCCGGCGAACACGAGAATCGCGACGATCGCGGCGAGCGGCACATGCGGGCTGCCGGCCGTCGCCGCCGCGAGCAGCGTGAACGACCCGGCCGCGACGAACACGGAGCCGCGCAGGTACGCGCGCCGGTTGCCGTGCCGGTCGGTGTGGCGGCCGCTCCAGACGCGCATCACCATCGCGCCGAGCTGCAGCGCGACCATCGCCGCGCTGATGCCGGCGAGGCCGAGCCGGCCGAAGTCGTGCAGGAACACCGTCGCGAACGTGAGTACCGCGAACTGCGGCGCGCACAACAGGCCGATGCCGAGCACGATCCGCCACACCGGGCGGCTCGCCAGCGGATTGCGCGTGGGGCTGGCGGCCTGCGGCCGTTGGGCCGCGCGAGGCGTGGAGACGTGTGGGGCGAGGTGCGCCGCGGCCGGCTCGGCGGGCGGCTCGTGCAGCCAGCGCCACGTGAGCGCGGCCGATCCCGCGCACAGCAGCATCAGCGCACCGAACACCGCGGCGAAGCCGGCATGCGACGCGAGCGACGGCAGCAGCGCCGCGCCGAGGCCGCCGCCGAGCGGCACGGCCGTCTGGCGGATGCTCATCGCGAGCCCGCGTTCGCGCTCGCCGAACCAGCGCATCACCGCGCGCCCGCTCGAGCCGTTCACGCTGCCGCCGAGCAGGCCGACGCAGCACATCGCCGCGACGACGCGCATCAGCGGCGGCACCGCGTGCGCGGTCGGGACGATCGTGCACACCATCAGCGCGAGCATCGCGGCCGTCGCGACGAGCCCGGTCAGCAGTACACGGCGGTCGCCGAAGCGGTCGGCGGCGATTCCCCACGGCAGCTCGGACAGCGCGACGCCGAAGCCGAGCGCGCCGAGCACGAGGCCGAGCGCGCCGTTGTCGAGGTGATAGGCCGAGCGCATCCACACGGCCGTGGTCGGAATACCGGCCGCGGCGGCCGAAAAGCTCAGGTTCGCGGCGACGCCGGCCGCCAGCACGCGCCAGCGATGGGCGGGCCCGCGCACGTCGCGGGCAGGCGAGGAGGGAGAAGCGATGCACGACGTATCCATGACGACAGGCCCGGTTCGAAGTTGACGTCCACAGTCTGGCGGCCTACATTCATCCTGAAAATCGGAAAGTTTTTGATGAATCGTTCGATAAATCAGGATGATTGAGATGTCCGGACAAGACATTCCGCGCGACGGCGGCGAGCCGCTCGCGGGGGCCGATGCCACGCTGGCGCGTCCCAACTTCGACGTCGCGGCGCTGCGCAGCCTCGTCGCGGGCGTGGATCTCGGCAGTTTCGCGAAGGCGGCCGACCGTGTCGCGCGCTCGTCGTCGGCGGTGAGCGCGCAGATTCGCAAGCTCGAGGAGCAGGCCGGCACGCCGCTGTTCGTGAAAGCCGGGCGCGGGCTCGCGCTGACCGACGCCGGCGACGCGATGCTGCGCTACGCGCGGCGGATGATCGAGCTGAACGACGAGGCGGCCGCGGCCGTGCGCGGCGTGAAGCTCGACGGCTGGGTCCGGGTCGGGCTGCAGGAGGATTTCGGCGAGGCGATCCTCCCGGACGTGCTCGGGCGGTTCGCGCGCGCCCATCCGAAGGTGAAGATCGAGGCGCGCGTCGCGCGCAACGCCGATCTGCTCGACCGGCTCGATGCGAACCAGCTCGATCTGGCGCTCGTGTGGGGCGATCCGGCGTCGGCGGCGCTCGTGTCGCGGGCGGGCATCGACAGCGAAGCGATCGCGCACGTGCCGATGCAATGGATCGGTGCGGTGGCAGGCGGGGGTGTCGGGATGATGGACGGCGGCGGGGATGCGGGTGGGGAGGGCGGTGTGCGTGGTGAGGGCGAGGGCAGTCGTGCCGTGCGTGCGACGGACGAGCCGTTGCCGCTCGTGGTGTTCGACCGGCCGTGCCGGTTCTTCGGCGCGGCGACCGATGCGCTCGACCGTGCGGGCGTGCCGTGGCGCGTCGCGTTCACGACGCCGAGCCTAGCCGGCTTATGGGCGGCCGCGGCGGCCGGTCTCGGGCTGACGGTGCGCTCGCATTACGGGCTGCCCGCGTCGGTGCGCGTGCTCGATGCGGCGTCGTGCGGGCTGCCGGCGCTGCCGAGCCTGCCGCTGATCCTGCTGCGGCGCACGTCGTCGGCGACGCCGACGGTCGATCGGCTCGCGCGGATCGTGACGCAGGCGGTGGGGGAGGCGACGGAGGGAGCGCTTGCGGCGTGATTCCGGACGCGACGACCAGCCAGTGTCCGAGCGGCTGGACGTTCGGCCTATTGGAGCAATGACGCGAATGTCGTAACAATGGTGGGTCACTCAATGGAGCTCATCATGCAAGTTGCCACTGTTCCCGAAGCCACGCTCGATCTGCAGCGGCTTCTCGATGCCGCGATTGCCGGCGAACGTGTCGTGATCACGCAGGCCGGCAAGCAGGCGGTCCGGCTCGTGCCGCTCAGGCCGATTCATCCGTACGGGGCCATGGAGGGCGAGATATGGATAGCCGACGACTTCGATGCACCGCTTCCCGACGATTTGTTGGACGCGTTCGAAGGCAAGTAATGCGACTGCTGTTCGATACGCATATCTTTCTCTGGATGGTTGCGAATAATCCGAAGCTGAGTGTTCGCGCGCGCAGGTTGATTGATTCCGCAGACGAAGTGTTCATCAGCAGCGCGAGTATCTGGGAAGTGGCCATCAAAGCCAGCAAGGGGAAGCTGGACGTCGATGTGGATCGGCTGGTCGACAAGCTCAAGATGAGTCAATACCGGGAACTGCCCGTTCGGGCCGCACACGGTGCGGCCGTTCGTCATCTTCCCCATCACCACGGCGACCCGTTCGACCGATTGCTGGTCGCGCAGGCCTCGTACGAGCCGATGGTGCTCATCACCGCCGACGGCCACCTTGCGCAGTATGGTGCGTCAAGAATCTTGACGGTCTGAAACAGTTTCGGGATCGAGTCCCTACGCTGTAGCAGCCGCCGACGCGGACGCTTCGAGCTCCGCACGGAGCTTGTCCAACCGCTCCCGCAACCCCTCGCTCGCCGGCACGAACGGCAGCCGCAACCCGTCCTCGCACCACCCCTGCGCGGCGAGCACGGCCTTCACCGGCGCCGGGTTGGGTTCTGCGAACAGCGCTGCGACGAGCGGCTGCAGCGCGACCGACAGGCGCCGCGCATCGGCGAGCCGCCCGTCGCGCAGTAGCGCATGGATGCGCACATGCCATTCGGGCAGCACGTGGGCGCTGCTCGCGATCGCGCCGTGCGCCCCCGCGCACATCGCCGCGAAATTCTGGTTGTCGTCGCCGGACAGGATCGCGAGCGGCGTGTCGTGCACGAGCCGGCTCATCCGGTCGAGCGTACCGCCGCATTCCTTGATGCCGGCGACGCGCGAGTCGCACGCGAGCGCCTGCAGCGTGTCCAGTTCGACGTTCACGCCGGTGCGGTACGGGATGTTATAGACGAGCACCGGCAGGTCGGCCGCGTCGACGATCGCTTCGACATGGCGGCGGATGCCGTCCTGCGTCGGCCGTACGTAGACGGGCGGCGTGACGAGCAGCCCGTCGGGGCGCAGCGCCGCGAGTTCGCGCGCGCGGGCGGCCGCGAAGTGCGTCGCGCTCGCGGTCAGCCCGACGACGATCGGCAGCGCGGGCGCCGCATCGCGCAGCGTCGCGAACACCGCGTCCTGTTCGCGCGCGTCGAGCAGCACGCCTTCACCGGTCGTCGCCCCCGCGACGAAGCCTGCGATGCCCGCGGCCACATAGTGGCGTGCGAGCCGCGCGAGCGCTGCATGGTCGACCTCGCCATGATGAAACGGCGTGATGATCGGCAGCCAGATACCTTCGAAACGTGTGTTCATGCAAAGCCTCATGGTGGAAACGGAGTGAGAAGGAACCGTTCCGCCGGCGGTGTGCCGGAGCGAGGCGTGCGTGCAAGGAGAAAGAAACGACCTGCGGGCATCCCGTCCGGCATTCGCCTGACGGGACGCGACGTCCCCGTCAGTCGAGGAGTCGTTTTTTCAGTTTCAGCCCGGCCGCGCGCGCACCTGCCGCGACGGCGGCGAGGATCGAGGGCGAGCGCAGGGTAGCGGACATGGATGAACCGTGAGTGGGCTGAGCGGCGATCTTAACACCGGGGCGGCGGCGCGCGCGAGCCCCCGGCCGCCGTTTAGCAGAATTCGAGATTTGCTTTCCACGACTGATTGGAAGGCGCGCCGCGGCCGGCCGCTAGAATGCCCGCTTACGTTTCGATGACAGCGCGTACGCGTGCGGTCACGCACATTCACCACCACTGGAAACGGGGCATATCACGATGGCAAGCATCAAGGGGATCGGCCGCTGGCTGCACACGGGTGCGGCGGCGGCGCTGGTCGTGGCGGCGACGGCCGCGCACGCGGACACGTCGATCCTGAACGTGTCGTACGACGTGACGCGCGAGCTGTACAAGGACATCAACACGAGCTTTGCCGCCGCCTACAAGCAAAAGACCGGCGAGACGGTCACGATCAAGCAGTCGCACGGTGCATCGAGCGCGCAGGCGCTGTCGGTGCTGCAGGGGTTGCAGGCCGACGTCGTGACGATGAACCAGCCGAACGACATCGACCTGCTCGCCGAGCGCGGGCAGCTTCTGCCCAAGGACTGGCGCGCGCGCTTCCCGGACAACAGCTCGCCGTACTCGACGACGATGGTGTTCCTCGTGCGCAAGGGCAACCCGAAGGCGATCAAGGACTGGAGCGATCTCGCGAAGCCGGGCGTCCAGGTGATCATCGCGAACCCGAAGACGTCGGGCAACGGCCGCTATGCGTATCTCGCCGCATGGGGCTTCCAGAAGCAGAAGGGCGCGACCGACCAGCAGGCCCTCGACTTCGAGAAGGCGATCTTCCGCAACGTGCCGGTGCTCGATTCGGGCGGCCGCGGCGCGACGACGACGTTCACGCAGCGCGGCATCGGCGACGTGCTCGTCACGTTCGAGAACGAAGTCGCGCTGATGGACACGGGCGCGTCGGGTGCGCAGTTCGACGCCGTGTATCCGTCGGCGAGCATCCTCGCGGAGCCGCCCGTCGCCGTCGTCGACAAGGTGGTCGACAAGAAGGGCACGCGCAAGGTCGCGCAGGCGTATCTCGACTACCTGTACACGCCGGAAGCGCAGGAGATCATCGCGCAGCACCATCTGCGCCCGCGCGACGCAGCCGTGCTGAAGAAGCATGCGGCCGAGTTCAAGGCGCTGAAGACGTTCAGCGTCGAGCAGGTCTTCGGCAGCTGGGCGAACGCGCAGAAGACCCATTTCGTCGACGGCGGTACGTTCGACCAGGTGATCGTCGACCGGAAGTGAGCGCGGCGCGCGCGACGCGCGGGTTCGCATGACGACGCAGCCGGCCGCTCGTGCGGCCGGCTTTTTTTACGCCTGCGCGGCGCGTTGCCGTTCCAAACCGGCCCGCATTCCCGCCCGCCGCCGCGCGTGCTACGCTCATCGCCTCCCTGCAACCGGCGCCGCGCGATGAACGTCGATTCGTCCTCCCCAGCCTCCCGCGGCCGTGGCCGCAAGATCTGGTCGGGCACCCGCCCGGTGATCGCGTACGGGATGCCGCCGCTCGGCTGGCGCGACTTCTACCATCGCGCGCTGACGGTCAGCTGGCCCGTGTTCTTCCTGTCGCTCGCGGTGCTGTTCCTGCTGCTCAACGGCGGCTTCGCGACGCTTTACCTGCTTGGCCATGCGCCGATCGCGAACCAGTCGCCGGCCGGCTTCGGCGGCGCGTTCTTCTTCAGCGTCGAGACGCTTGCGACCGTCGGCTACGGCGACATGCATCCGCAGACGGTCTATGCGCACCTCGTCGCGACGTTGGAGATCTTCGTCGGGATGTCGGGCATCGCACTGGCCACGGGGCTCGTGTTCGCGCGGTTTTCGCGGCCGCAGGCGAAGATCCTGTTCGCGCGCTACGCGATCGTGCGGCCGCTGAACGGCCGGATGACGCTGATGGTGCGCGCCGCGAATGCCCGCCAGAACGTGATTGCCGAGGCGCAGGCGAAACTGCGGCTGATGCGCGTCGAAGGCACGCACGAGGGCTACTCGCTGCGCAAGATTCACGACCTGCCGCTCGTGCGCAACGAGCATCCGATCTTCCTGCTCGGCTGGAACCTGATGCACGTGATCGACGAGTCGAGCGCGCTGTTCGGCGAGACGCCCGAGTCGCTCGCCGCGCGCGAAGCGTCGCTGCTGATCACGATCGAGGGCTCGGACGAGACCACCGCGCAGGTCATGCAGGCGCGTCATGAGTGGGCGCATGACGCGATCCGCTGGGGCCACCGCTATGTCGACCTGATGCACGACGAGGACGGCATCACGCACATCGATTACACGCATTTTCATGAAGTCGTGCCGATCGACGTCGATACCGACGAGCGCGGTTCGCCGGGCGTGGTGATCGACGCGGGCGCGTCGGCGCCGGGGCCGGCCGCGCAGGCGTGATCAAGGGCGGCGGGGCGCCGCCCCGTCGCGCGTCATGCGTGCAGCAGACGCGCCGCTTCGCGCTGTTCGATCGCGACCGCGCGGCGGAACGCGTCGCGGTCCTCGGCGCGTGCGACGTAGTCGCCGAGCACGCCTTCGTGCGGCAGCAGATGCGCGTCGAACGCGATCTTCAGCGTGCTGGCGAGCAGCAGGTCGGCCGCGGTGAAGCGTTCGCCGACGAGCCAGCGGCTGTGGGCGAGCGCTTGTGCGAGGGCGCGCTGCACGCGCGTGATATTGCCCCAGCCGAATGCGACCGGGTTGCCCG
>NZ_BCPP01000273.1:0-7441 GCF_016586125.1 Burkholderia sp. E168m23 | reverse complement strand
CGGGGCTCAACTTCCGTACCGCAGAGGCTCGCTACCGCCGAACCTCAACAGCACTGCTTCCCTTCCTTCCGCGCCGTGTTTCCGTTAGCGCGAAAGAGGCGTGATTCTAAGCACCCGCCCCCATCCACGCAAGCGCTTTGTGAAGAAAGTTTGAAAAAGCCTCCGTGCGCTGCCGCGCACGGAGGCTTTTGATGAACGGGTCAAGGCGATTCCGCCGATAACCGATGCAGGCCAGCCACCGGACACCCGACCGACGCCAGTCGATCAGCGGTGCTTGAACACCGGCTTCCGCTTCTCGACGAACGCCGCCATCCCTTCCTTCTGGTCTTCGGTTGCGAACAATGAATGGAACAACCGGCGCTCGAAGTGGACGCCTTCAGCCAGCGTCGTCTCGTACGCGCGGTTCACCGACTCCTTGACCATCATGACCGCCGGCAGCGAAAACTCGGCGATCGTCGTCGCGGCAGCAATCGCCTCCTCGAGCACCTTGTCGGCCGGCAGCACGCGCGAAACGAGCCCGGCACGCTCGGCCTCGGCGGCGTCCATGAAGCGCGCGGTCAGGCACATGTCCATCGCCTTCGCCTTCGATACCGCGCGCGGCAGACGCTGCGTACCGCCCGCGCCCGGCATGACGCCCAGCTTGATTTCCGGCTGACCGAACTTGGCCGTGTCCGCCGCGAAGATGATGTCGCACATCATCGCGAGTTCGCAGCCGCCGCCCAGCGCAAAGCCCGAAACTGCGGCAATGATCGGTTTGCGGATCTCGCGGACCGTCTCCCAGTTGCGCGTGATGTAGTCGCCCCGATAAACATCCATATAGGAGTAGGTCGCCATCATGCCGATGTCCGCGCCGGCCGCGAATGCCTTCTCGCTGCCGGTCACGACGATCGCACCGATATCGTCGTCCGCATCGAACGCCTTCAGTGCCGCGCCCAACTCATCCATCAGCGCATCGTTCAGCGCATTCAGCGCCTTCGGACGGTTCAGCGTCACCAGACCGACACGCCCCCGGGTCTCCACCAGGATGTTCTCGTAAGCCATCTATTTCTCCTCGATCAATGAAATGAGAAACGCCTCGCACATGCGAATAGTTTGATGCTATCATTCTCCGACCAACCGGTCGGTTAATTAATCGATCCAATCCCTCTCAACGTTCATCAGGCCGCCGCCATGACCCACGCACTGTTCACGAAGCACGAAGACACGCTGAAACACGCACTCGCCGCCATCGAGAGCCGCGGGTACTGGAGCCCGTTCGCCGAAATGCCGAGCCCCAAAGTGTACGGGGAAAGCGCCAGCGCGGACGGTGAGGCCGCGTTCAAGTCACACCTCGACAAGACCTTCGTGCTCGACCAGCCGGCGACCGGTGAAACGGTCGGCGCCGAGCGCTCGCCGTACGGCATCGGGCTGGGCGTCCGGTACCCGAAATCGACGCCCGACGCACTGATCGCTGCCGCCGCCGCCGCGCAACGCACGTGGCGCGAAGCCGGCCCGAGCGCATGGGTCGGCGTCAGCCTCGAAATCCTCGCGCGCCTAAACCGTGCAAGCTTCGAAATTGCCTACAGCGTGATGCACACCACCGGGCAAGCCTTCATGATGGCGTTTCAGGCCGGCGGCCCGCACGCGCAGGACCGCGCCCTCGAGGCGGTCGCCTATGCGTGGGACGAACTGCGCCGCATCCCGGCCGACGCGCACTGGGAAAAGCCCCAAGGCAAGAACCCGCCGCTCGCGATGCACAAGCGCTACACGATCGTGCCGCGCGGCACGGGCCTCGTGCTCGGCTGCTGCACGTTCCCGACCTGGAACGGCTACCCGGGCCTGTTCGCCGACCTGGCAACCGGTAATACCGTGATCGTCAAACCGCACCCCGGCGCGATCCTGCCGCTCGCCATCACGGTGCGGATCGCCCGCGACGTGCTGCGCGAAGCCGGGTTCGATCCGAACGTCGTCACGCTCCTCGCGACCGAACCCAACGACGGCGCCCTCGTCCAGGACCTCGCGCTGCGCCCCGAGATCAAGCTGATCGACTTCACCGGCAGCACGCAGAACGGCACGTGGCTCGAACGCCATGCCCACCAGGCACAGGTCTACACCGAGAAAGCCGGCGTCAACCAGATCGTGATCGACTCGACAGACGACCTGAAGGCCGCCGCCAAGAACATCGCGTTCTCGCTGGCGCTGTACTCCGGCCAGATGTGCACGGCACCGCAGAACATCTACGTGCCACGCGACGGCATCCGGACGACCGACGGCCATGCGAGCTTCGACGAAGTCGCGCAGGCGATCGCGGTTGCCGTGCAAAAACTCACCGGCGATCCAGCTCGCTCGGTCGAACTGATCGGTGCGATCCAGAACGACGGCGTGACTGCGCGCATCGACGACGCGCGCAAGCTCGGCCGCGTACTCGCGGACAGCGTGACGCTCCAGCATCCCGCCTTCCCCGATGCGCGCGTGCGTACGCCGCTCGTGCTGCAACTCGACGTGGCCGACCGCGAGAAATTCACACAGGAGTGGTTCGGCCCGATCTCGTTCGTGATCGCGACCGACTCGACCGCGCAGTCGCTCGATCTCGCCGGTGAAATCGCCGCCGAGCATGGTGCGCTGACCCTCTCCGTCTACAGCACGGACGACGCAATCGTCGACGCCGCACACGACGCGGCAGTGCGTGGCGGCGTCGCGCTGTCGATCAACCTCACGGGCGGCGTATTCGTCAACCAGTCGGCCGCGTTCTCCGACTTCCACGGCACGGGCGCGAACCCGGCCGCCAACGCAGCGCTGGCCGACCCGGCATTCGTCGCCAACCGGTTCCGCGTGGTGCAAAGCCGCGTCCATGTTGCCCCGAAGGCGGCACCCGCGGAAGCTGGCCAGACGGCATAACCCGATTGGCCGACGTGCAAACGCCACTACGTTCTCTACCATGAACGAATCCGCCACCCGGCGGGTTCGTCACTCACCGATACGCTCATGACAGACGCCTACATCTGCGATGCGATTCGCACCCCCATCGGCCGCTACGGCGGCGCCCTGAAAGATGTCCGTGCTGACGACCTCGGCGCGGTGCCGCTCAAGGCGCTGATCGAGCGCAATCGCGACGTCGACTGGGCGGCGATCGACGACGTGATCTACGGCTGCGCGAATCAGGCCGGCGAGGACAACCGCAACGTCGCGCGCATGTCGGCGCTGCTGGCGGGCCTGCCTGCTGCCGTGCCGGGCACGACGCTGAACCGGCTGTGCGGTTCCGGCATGGACGCGGTCGGCACGGCCGCGCGCGCCATCAAGGCAGGTGAAGCGCGCCTGATGATTGCAGGCGGCGTCGAGAGCATGACGCGCGCGCCGTTCGTGATGGGCAAGGCCGCAAGCGCGTTCGCGCGCCAGGCCGACATCTACGACACGACGATCGGCTGGCGCTTCGTCAATCCGCTGATGAAGCAGCTGTACGGTGTCGATTCGATGCCGGAAACCGCCGAGAACGTCGCGGTCGACTACGACATCAGCCGCGCGGATCAGGACCTGTTCGCGCTGCGCAGCCAGCAGAAGGCCGCACGGGCGCAGCAGGACGGCACGCTCGCTGAAGAAATCGTCGCGGTCACGATTCCGCAGAAGAAAGGCGATGCCATCGTCGTGTCGCGCGACGAACATCCGCGCGAAACGTCGCTCGAAGCGCTCGCGAAACTGAAGGGCGTCGTGCGTCCCGACGGCTCGGTAACGGCCGGCAACGCGTCGGGCGTGAACGACGGCGCCTGCGCGCTGCTACTCGCCAATGCGCAGGCGGCCGACCAGTATGGCCTGCGCCGCCGCGCGCGCGTCGTCGGCATGGCGACCGCCGGCATCGAGCCGCGCGTGATGGGCATCGGCCCCGCGCCGGCCACGCAGAAACTGCTGCACCAGCTCGGCATGCGCATCGACCAGTTCGACGTGATCGAACTGAACGAGGCGTTCGCGTCGCAAGGTCTCGCCGTGCTGCGCATGCTCGGCGTGGCCGACGATGATCCGCGCGTGAACCCGAACGGCGGTGCGATCGCGCTCGGCCACCCGCTCGGCGCATCGGGCGCGCGGCTCGTCACCACGGCACTCCATCAACTCGAGCGTACCGGCGGCCGCTTCGCGCTCTGTACGATGTGCATCGGCGTCGGCCAGGGCATCGCGATCGCGATCGAACGCGTGTAACCCACGCGCCGCCCGCCTATAACGAAGTCATGAAGGAGACACTGCATGTCCTATCAGGCGATCCAACTGGATATCGATCAGGCTGCGGGCGTGGCCACGGTCACGCTCAACCGGCCCGACAAGCTGAACAGCTTCACGCGGGCGATGCATCGCGAACTGCAGTCGGCGCTCGATGAGGTCGAGGCGGCCGGCGTGCGCGCGCTGATCCTGACGGGTGCGGGGCGCGGCTTTTGCGCGGGTCAGGATCTGGCCGACCTCGACTTCACGCCGGGCGCGTCCACCGATCTCGGCACGCTGATCGACGAGCATTTCAATCCACTGATTCGCCGCCTGCAGCGCCTGCCGATTCCGGTGATCGCCGCCGTCAACGGCACGGCAGCCGGCGCCGGCGCGAATCTGGCACTGGCGTGCGATCTGGTGTTTGCCGCCCGCTCGAGCAGTTTCATTCAGGCCTTCGTCAAGATCGGACTCGTGCCCGATTCGGGCGGCACGTGGTTCCTGCCGCAACGCGTCGGTATGGCACGCGCGCTGGGGCTCGCGCTGACCGGCGACAAGCTCGGCGCCGAGCAGGCCGAACAGTGGGGCCTGATCTGGCGTGCGGTCGACGACGACGCGCTCGTCGCGACAACCCGCCAGCTCGCCACCCAGCTCGCGCAGCAGCCGACGCTCGCCATCGCATCGATCAAGCAGTCGATGCGAGACAGCGTCACGAACACGCTCGATCAGCAGCTCGACGTGGAACGCGACCTGCAGCGCAAGCTCGGCCAGTCGCACGACTATGCGGAAGGCGTGCAGGCTTTCATCGAGAAGCGCGCACCGCGCTTCGAGGGGCGTTGACATGACGAATGCCACCGCCACGCTCGACCCCGATTCGCTCGCCCGCGCCACCGCGCAGGCCATGTACGACGCCGACGCCTGCAGCCGTGCGTTCGGTATGGAAATCGCTGAAGTACGCGCAGGCTACGCCCGCCTTCAGATGCGCGTGCGGCCCGAATTCCTGAACGGGCACCAGACCTGCCACGGCGGGATCATCTTCACGCTCGCCGATTCGACGTTCGCGTTCGCGTGCAACTCGTACAACCTGAATGCGGTCGCGGCCGGCTGCTCGATCGAATTCCTCCGCCCCGTGCACGGCGGCGACCTGCTGACGGCCGAGGCGATCGAGCAGGCGCGTGCCGGCCGCCACGGCATCTACGACATCCGCGTCACGAACCAGACAGGCGAGACGGTCGCGATGTTTCGCGGCAAATCCGCCCAGATCAAGGGCACGGTCATCCCGGAAGACCACTGACGTCGGCGGCTCGTCCATAACAAACACTGGAGACATGCATGACTACCCCGCTACCGCTCGAGCCGATCGAGACCGCCTCACGCGACGAGCTGACCGCGCTGCAGCTCGAACGCCTCAAGTGGTCGCTCCGGCATGCGTATGACCACTCGCCCGTCTATCGCCGCAAGTTCGACGAAGCGGGCGTGCATCCGGACGACCTGAAGTCGCTCGCCGACCTGTCGCGCTTCCCGTTCACGACCAAGGGCGACCTGCGCGACAACTATCCGTTCGGGATGTTCGCGGTGCCGCAGGACCAGATTTCGCGTATCCATGCGTCGTCCGGCACGACCGGCAAGCCGACGGTCGTCGGCTATACGGCCGCCGACATCGACACGTGGGCGAATCTCGTCGCACGTTCGATCCGCGCCGCGGGTGCGCGCCGCGGCGACAAGGTGCACGTCAGCTACGGTTACGGGTTGTTCACGGGCGGGCTCGGCGCGCACTACGGCGCCGAACGCGCGGGCCTCACCGTGATCCCGTTCGGCGGCGGCCAGACCGAGAAGCAGGTACATCTGATCCAGGATTTCCGGCCCGACATCATCATGGTCACGCCGAGCTACATGCTGTCGATCGCCGACGAGATCGAGCGCCAGGGCCTCGATCCGGTGCGGAGTTCACTGCGCATCGGCATCTTCGGCGCGGAGCCGTGGACCAACGACATGCGCGTCGCGATCGAACAGCGGATGGGCATCGATGCGGTCGACATCTACGGGCTGTCCGAAGTGATGGGCCCGGGCGTGGCATCCGAATGCGTCGAGACCAAGGATGGCCCGACCATCTGGGAAGACCACTTCTATCCGGAAATCATCGACCCGGAAACCGGCGAAGTGCTGCCGGACGGCGAACTCGGCGAGCTCGTCTTCACGTCGCTGACGAAGGAAGCGCTGCCGATCATCCGCTACCGCACCCGTGACCTCACGCGCCTGTTGCCGGCCACCGCCCGAACGATGCGCCGGATGGAGAAGATCACCGGCCGGTCGGACGACATGATGATCGTGCGTGGCGTCAACGTGTTCCCGACGCAAATCGAGGAGCAGTTGCTCAAGCAGCGTGCACTCGCGCCGCACTATCAGATCGTGCTGACGAAGGAAGGCCCGCTGGACGTGCTGACGCTCAACGTCGAGCCCTGCCCGGAAACCGCGCCCGACACCGCGGCGATCCAGGCGGCGAAACAGGCGCTCGCGTACGACATCAAGTCGCTGATCGGCGTGACGGCCGTGATCAACGTGCTGCCGGTGAACGGCATCGAGCGATCGGTCGGCAAGGCGCGCCGCGTCATCGACAAGCGCAAGAGCTGAGGTCACCTCGCCGCGCAGGCGAGCGGCGCGAACTTCGCGCACTCGCCGCACGCACGCCGCGCAGCGGCGAATCCGAGCCTGCAAATGAAACAGCCCGGTCGGCCAACGCCGATCGGGCTGTTCTACTCCAAAGCATCGTTCGACGTGACACGCAGAGCATCACGCGAACTGAAATCAGACGGACACACCGGCGATCAGACCGGCACGCCCCGCGCACAATGAGACGCGCCATCCATGCCGCGTCTCGTTCACGAGCCACCCTCCGGGCAACCCGCGCCGCCCCCAAATCACGAATTCGGGAACAGCAGCCACATCCGGCCGACCTGCTTCATCCGGCCGGCCTGGTCGCCCGCGTCGTCGCCAAGCCCCCAGAAATAGTCCGCCCGCACGCCGCCCTTGATCGCCGAGCCCGTATCCTGCGCGAACACGAGCCGGTTCATCGGCGTATTCGTCAGCGGACGCGTGGTCTGCAGGAACACCGGCGTGCCGAGCGGGATCGACGACGGATCGACCGCGATCGAGCGCTCAGGCGTCAGCGGCACGCCGAGCGCACCGATCGGACCGTCCGCGCCGCCGTGCGGCGCATCCTCCTTGGTCGGCATGTCGCGGAAGAACACGAAGCGCGGATTCGTGTCGAGCAGCGCGT
>NZ_BCPP01000272.1:0-7454 GCF_016586125.1 Burkholderia sp. E168m23 | reverse complement strand
GGACGATACCCGAGTAGAAGTCGACGTTCGGGTACAGCTTGCGCGACACGAAGTATTCGTCTTCCAGCGCGATCTTCTCGAGCTGCATCGCGAGCTTGAACAGCGGGTCGTCGTGCAGGCCCAGTTCGTTCAGCACTTCGTAGCACGTTTCGCGCATCAGCTTCGCACGCGGATCGTAGTTCTTGTACACGCGGTGGCCGAAGCCCATCAGCTTCACGCCCGAATTCTTGTCCTTCACCTGCTTGATGAATTCGGGGATGTTGTCCGGCGAACCGATCTGCTCGAGCATGTTCAGCGCGGCTTCGTTCGCACCACCGTGCGCCGGGCCCCACAGACACGCGATACCGGCCGCGATACACGCGAACGGGTTGGCGCCCGACGAACCGGCCAGGCGGACCGTCGACGTCGATGCGTTCTGCTCGTGATCGGCGTGCAGGATCAGGATACGGTCGAGCGCGCGGACGAGCACGTCGTTGACCTTGTACTCTTCGCACGGGTTCGAGAACATCATGTGCATGAAGTTCGCGCTGTACGACAGCGAGTTCTTCGGATACACGAACGGCTGGCCGATGCTGTACTTGTACGCCATCGCGACGAGCGTCGGCAGCTTCGCGATCATGCGGATCGCCGACACTTCGCGGTGACGCGGGTCGTTGATGTCGAGCGAGTCGTGGTAGAACGCGGACAGCGCGCCGACTGCGGCGACCAGGATCGCCATCGGGTGCGCGTCGCGACGGAAGCCGCGGAAGAAGAAGTGCATCTGCTCGTGCACCATCGTGTGCTTCGTGACGGTGTCGACGAATTCCTTCTTCTGTGCGGCGTTCGGCAGTTCGCCCTTCAGCAGCAGGTAGCAGCTTTCGAGGAAGTCCGCGTTTTGCGCGAGGTTGTCGATCGGGTAGCCGCGATACAGCAGTTCGCCCTTGTCGCCGTCGATGTACGTGATCGCCGAATTACAAGCTGCCGTCGACATGAAGCCCGGGTCGTAAGTGAACTTGCCGGTCTGGCCGTACAGCTTGCGGATGTCGATCACGTCCGGGCCCATCGTGCCCTTGTAGATCGGCAGTTCGACGCTCGGCGAGTTGTCGCTGAACGATAGCGTGGCTTTAACATCAGACGGAGTCATGGCACATCCTCAATCGAAATAAAGAAACGGGATTCGATAACGGGCACAGCGCGTTACACCTTGGCGTTACACGTTGCGCAGCATCTCCAACAGCCGGTGAATGTCCGGGCTGTCTAGGTCGCCCTCTGGTTCCTTGCGCGCGAGGAGCAAGTCCATCAGGTCGTTGTCGCTCAGATCGAGCAGGCGCGACAACGCGCCTACGTCTGCATCGGTGAGGTCATGCTCGTATCTGCCGAAGAACCGTTCGAAAACGATGTCGTTCTCCAGCAGACCCCGCCGCGCGCGCCAGCGAAGGCGCGCGCGGCGGTGCGGGTCGGATTGATGCGAATCGTCGCTCATCAATCTTTATACCGCGCGACGAACCATCAGTTCCTTGATCTTGCCGATCGCCTTCGTCGGGTTCAGGCCCTTCGGGCAAACGTCGACGCAGTTCATGATCGTGTGGCAACGGAACAGACGGTACGGGTCTTCCAGGTTGTCGAGACGCTCGCCGGTGGCGGTGTCGCGGCTGTCCGCGATGAAGCGGTAAGCCTGCAGCAGGCCGGCCGGGCCGACGAACTTGTCGGGGTTCCACCAGAAGCTCGGGCACGACGTCGAGCAGCTCGCGCACAGAATGCACTCGTACACGCCGTCGAGCTCGTCGCGCTCTTCCGGCGACTGGAGGCGTTCCTTCTCCGGCGGCGGCGCGTCGTTGATCAGGTACGGCTTGATCGAGTGGTACTGGTTGAAGAAGTGCGTCATGTCGACGATCAGGTCGCGCACGACCGGCAGGCCCGGCAGCGGACGCAGCACGATCTTCTGCGGCAGGTCGTTCAGGTTCGTCAGGCACGCGAGACCGTTCTTGCCGTTGATGTTCATCGCGTCCGAACCGCACACGCCTTCACGGCACGAGCGGCGGAACGACAGCGTCTCGTCCAGTGCCTTCAGCTTGACCAGCGCGTCGAGCAGCATGCGTTCATGCTGGATCTCGAGCTCGTACGTCTGCATGCGCGGCGCTGCGTCCTTGTCCGGATCGTAGCGGTAGACTTCAAAAATGCGTTTTGCCATTTCGGATTCCCTTTGACTCGGCTTAGAACGTGCGCGGCTTCGGCGGCACGGATTCGACCGTCAGCGGCTTCATTTGAACCGGCTTGTAGTCGAGGCGATCGCCTTCGCTGTACCACAGCGTGTGGCGCAGCCAGTTGTCGTCGTCGCGGTGTTCGTAGTCGCTGTGTGCGTGTGCACCGCGGCTTTCCTTGCGCGCTTCGGCCGACACCATCGTGGCGCGAGCCACTTCGATCAGGTTCTCCAGCTCGAGCGCTTCGACGCGCGCGGTGTTGAACACCTTCGACTTGTCCTTCAGGTGGATGTTTTCCACGCGCGCCTTCAGGTCGGCCATCTGAGCGACGCCTTCCTTCAGCAGCGCCGACGTGCGGAACACGCCTGCATGCTTCTGCATCGTCGCGCGGATGTCGTTCGCGACGTCCTGCGTGTACTCGCCCGAGCTCGACTTCTCGAGCTTCGCCAGGCGCGCCAGCGAGAATTCGCCTGCGTCAGCCGGCAGCGGCTTGTGTTCCTTCTGGTTCTTCACGTGCTCGACGATGTGGTTGCCGGCCGCACGGCCGAACACCACGAGGTCCAGCAGCGAGTTCGTGCCCAGACGATTCGCGCCGTGCACCGACACGCACGAGCATTCGCCCACTGCGTAGAAGCCGTTGACCGGTTCCTTGTGATCGCGCGACGTGCCGACGACCTGACCGTGGATGTTGGTCGGGATGCCGCCCATCTGGTAGTGGATCGTCGGGACGACCGGGATCGGTTCCTTGATCGCGTCGACGTTCGCGAACTTCAGCGCGATTTCGCGGATCGACGGCAGACGCTTCATGATCGTCTCGGCGCCGATGTGCGACAGGTCGAGCAGCACGTGATCCTTGTTCGGACCGACGCCGCGACCTTCCTTGATTTCCTGGTCCATCGAACGCGACACGAAGTCACGCGGCGCCAGATCCTTCAGCGTCGGCGCGTAGCGCTCCATGAAGCGCTCGCCGTTCGCGTTGCGCAGGATACCGCCTTCGCCGCGCACGCCTTCGGTGATCAGCACGCCCGCGCCGGCCACGCCGGTCGGGTGGAACTGCCAGAACTCCATGTCCTGCAACGCGATGCCCGAGCGCGCCGCCATGCCGAGGCCGTCGCCGGTGTTGATGAACGCGTTCGTCGATGCCGCGAAGATCCGGCCTGCGCCGCCCGTCGCGAACAGCGTGGTCTTGCCTTCCATGATGTAGACGTCGCCCGTCTCCATCTCGAGGGCCGTCACGCCGAGTACGTCGCCGTCCGCGTCGCGGATCAGGTCGAGCGCCATCCATTCGACGAAGAACTGCGTCTTCGCTTCGACGTTCTGCTGGTACAGCGTGTGCAGCAGCGCGTGACCGGTACGGTCGGCGGCCGCGCAAGCGCGCTGGACCGGCTTCTCGCCGTAGTTCGCGGTATGGCCGCCGAACGGGCGCTGGTAGATCGTGCCGTCCGCGTTGCGGTCGAACGGCATGCCGAAGTGCTCGAGTTCGTACACGACGTTCGGCGCTTCACGGCACATGAACTCGATCGCATCCTGGTCGCCGAGCCAGTCGGAGCCCTTGATCGTGTCGTAGAAGTGGTAGTGCCAGTTGTCTTCGCTCATGTTGCCGAGCGACGCGCCGATACCGCCCTGCGCGGCCACCGTGTGCGAACGCGTCGGGAACACCTTCGACAGCACGCCGACCGACAGGCCCGCGCGCGACAGTTGCAGCGCTGCGCGCAAGCCGGAGCCGCCTGCGCCGACGATCACGACGTCGAACTTGCGGCGCGGGAGGGAAGTTTTGATTGCAGCCATTCTTTACACTCTCCAGAGAATCTGCGCGGCGTAGCCCGCACATGCGAGCAGCCAGACGATGGTCAGCGATTGCAGCAGCAGGCGCACACCGACGGGCTTCACGTAGTCCATCCAGATGTCGCGCACGCCGACCCATGCGTGGTAGAAGAGGGAAAGCAGCATCACGAAGGTCGCGAGCTTCATCCATTGCGCGGCGAAGATCGATGCCCAGCCTTCGTACGAAAAATCGTGCGCGCCGAAGAACAGGACGAGCAGAATGACCGTGTAGACCGCCATGATCGTGGCGGTGACGCGCTGCGCGAGCCAGTCGCGCAGGCCGTAGTGTGCGCCGACGACGAGGCGCTTCGAGCCGATTCGGTTGTTGGCTGCCATTTTCTTAGAATGCTCCGAACAGTTTGAGTGCCATGGCGATCGTCAGCGCGATCGAGACGACAAAGACGACGACTGCCGTCCGCTTGCCGCCTTCCTTCGTGACGGCGTCGTGGTTGACGTCCATCAGCAGGTGGCGAATGCCGGCGCAGAAATGGTGGAAGAAGGCCCACGACAACGCGAGGACGACCAGCTTGACGACGATGTTGGAGAGGAAAGCCTTGAAGACTTCGAAGCTGAGCTCGGAGGTGAGGCTCTGGTCGAAGAGGAACAGCAGGAACGGCAGGAACAGGAACAGCAGCGCGCCGCTGATACGATGGAGAATCGACAATATCGCGGCCAGCGGCATGCGATATTTCAACGTGATGTCGCCGATTCCGATGTTCCGGTATTCCGGCCTCGGCTTTCTTACTGCGTCAGTCATGCTAGACCCCTACTATGTTGTCACACTAATCCGCGATTTTAGCGCCTTTTTATATCGCGCTGCAGCGAAAGTCTGCTCTGGATAATTGCGCGAACAAGAACAAAGGCGGCCCGAAACGTGCTTCGCGAGCGTGGGAAACGCGAATGCACGCGGCTGAGCCGAACGTCGTCAGCTCAAGTCATTCTGATAGTAGTACCCGGTTGTGACATACCAGCCGCGACGCACTTCCACCGGCCGGTCCCCGTACGTATAGGACACGCGCTCGACCGACAGCAACGGGAACCCCGCCGGCACGTGCAGCAGGTCGGCCACCGCCGGGTCCGCCGCCACCGCGCGGATCTTCTCCGTCGCGCGGATCATCCGCGTACCGAACTCCGTCTCGAACATCGCGTAGAGCGGCCCCTTGTACTCGCTCAGCCGCTCGAACGTGAGCCCGCGGAACATCGCGCCCGGCAGCCAGATCTCGTCGAGCACCGTCACTTCGCTGTCGAATTCCAGCAGGCGGCGCACCTGCACGACGGGATCGGCGGGCTTCAGGTCGAGCTGCCGCGCGATCTCCGCCGGCGCACGCAGGCGCCGGCATTCGAGCAGGCGGCTCACGTGCGGGTGCTCGGCACCGTCATCGGCCAGGAGACGCAGGAAACGGAACTGCGCGCGATCCTCATTGTGCGTTGCAACAAAAGTGCCCTTGCCCTGCCGCCGGACGACGAGGTTTTCGGCGGCCAGTTCGTCGATCGCCTTGCGCACGGTGCCCTGGCTGACCTTGTAACGGGCCGCGAGCTCCACTTCGCTGGGGATGATCTCGCCCGGCTTCCATTCGCCGGATTCGAGACTTTGCGTGATCAATGACTTGATCTGCTGGTATAACGGGCTGAACGTCGGCGACGCGGAGGCCGCGGGCGAGGCTGCGGGATCGCCCGCGCCCGGCTGCCCTGGGCCGCCTGCGCCGGTCTGATTCGCGGTGTTCGCCTGGTTCGATGTCATGGCGCGCATTTCATCACAAACCGCACTTTTTCGTCCACTCAATTTCCGCAAAACATCTGTCTTATATAAGACATATGATACCGTTTGACTTTGCGCCTGACGGCTCCTACACTCCCGGTCGAGCAAGGGTTCGCGGGTGCAACAGCGCGTCCCCGGCTACGTGCCACGGCCGTCTCCAGGTTCACCGCGTCTGCCATCGCGAGTCCTCCGCCCTGCTTCAATGCAACGCTACGCACAACGCGCATAGAATGGCGTTTTCGCTCGCGTCCAACGCTTCACCCGTCCTGGAGATTTTCAATGGCTAAGCCCGCAAAGCGCGTTGCCGTCACCGGCGCCGCAGGTCAAATCGCTTACTCCCTGCTGTTCCGCATCGCGAACGGCGACCTGCTCGGCAAGGACCAGCCGGTCATCCTGCAACTGCTCGACCTCCCGCAAGCCCAAGGCGCCGTCAAGGGCGTCGTGATGGAACTCGACGACTGCGCGTTCCCGCTGCTCGCCGGCGTCGTGATCACCGACGATCCGAAGGTTGCATTCAAGGATGCAGACGTCGCGCTGCTGGTCGGCGCACGTCCGCGCTCGAAGGGCATGGAGCGCAAGGACCTGCTGTCGGCAAACGCCGAAATCTTCACGGTTCAGGGCGCTGCGCTGAACGAAGTCGCGAGCCGCGACGTGAAGGTGCTGGTCGTCGGCAACCCGGCGAACACGAACGCGTACATCGCGATGAAGTCGGCGCCGGATCTGCCGAAGAAGAACTTCACGGCGATGCTGCGCCTCGACCACAACCGCGCGCTGTCGCAGCTCGCCGCGAAGTCGGGCAAGCCGGTCGCGTCGATCGAGAAGCTCGCCGTGTGGGGCAACCACTCGCCGACGATGTACCCGGATTTCCGCTTCGCGACCGCCGAAGGCGAATCGCTGCTGAAGCTGATCAACGACGACGTGTGGAACCGCGACACGTTCATCCCGACCGTCGGCAAGCGCGGCGCGGCGATCATCGAAGCGCGCGGCCTGTCGTCGGCGGCGTCGGCAGCCAACGCGGCGATCGACCACGTCCGTGACTGGGTGCTCGGTACGAACGGCAAGTGGGTCACGATGGGCATCCCGTCGGACGGCTCGTACGGCATTCCCGAAGACATCATCTACGGCGTGCCGGTCACCTGCGAAAACGGCGAATACAAGCGCGTCGAAGGCCTGGAAATCGACGCGTTCTCGCGCGAGAAGATGGACGGCACGCTGGCCGAGCTGCTCGAAGAGCGCGATGGCGTCGCCCACCTGCTGAAGAACTAAGCATCACGCATCGTGCCGGGCGGCCTTCGGGGCGCCCGGCTGCGGCACGGGCCGGCATGCCGCCGGCCCGTGCCGGCCGATCCGATCCGCGCACGTTTTGCCGCCCCGCGCCCGCCGCGCACCGGCCCAGAACCTGCCCGAATCCGATTTTCTCCACGTTGACACGCTCCCCTGACGTAGACGAGATGGCCGCGCTCACTCCTGCACAAGTGCTGTACGACGGGGCGTCCCCGCCCGCGATCCTGCCCTGCTGCGATCACTACGCGGGCAGCGAGAAGCTGATGCGCAAGTCGCTCGCGCTGCAGGCCGAGCTGGGCCCGGTGTTCGACCTCACGCTCGACTGCGAGGACGGTGCGACCGTCGGCCAGGAAGCCGCCCACGCGGCGCTCGTCGCCGACCTGCTCGGCAGCGCCGAGAACCGCTTC
>NZ_BCPP01000271.1:0-7460 GCF_016586125.1 Burkholderia sp. E168m23 | reverse complement strand
GTCGAATGCGCTCAGCAGATCGCGCTCGAGCAGCGACCGCGCGCCGAAATGATCTTCCAGCGCCTCGGCCGTGACCGCGCACTGGACGCAATGGCCGTCGACCAGCGCCGAAAACGCGACGACCAGGTCGCGCGCGCAGTATTCCGGCGGTTCGGACGGGAAAACAATGTGCATCTGTCGGCCTGTCATCGTCGTGATGGCTCCATGACGAGAGCATAGTGGCGCGCGCGGCCGCGCGCTTGACCCACGTCAACCGGTTCGCCGCACCGCACGATCACGGTGCGGCCGCGCGACGCCGCTTCAGCTTGCGTCGGGCTCGATCGCCGCGCCGCGCTCCGAGAGCAGTTCACGCAGCACGCTGCGGTGGCAATGGCGTTCGTCGTCGCAGTAGCAGCCGATCGACAGCGCGGTGGTCGCCGACAGCGCGGCCAGCAGGTCCAGCACCTTCGCCGGATCGCCATGCGCCATCTCCGCGCGGAAGTGGCGCTTGAACGCCTTCCATTCGGCGTCGGTTGCGGCGGCCTGCGCCTGTGCGACGAGTTCGGGGCTCGGCGACAGCGTCGGCAGCCATACATCATAGTAGTTGCGCGACGCGAATTCCGCCTTCGGCACGCCGCGCGGCGGCCGCCGCACCGTGCCGATCCGCAGGCCTTCGCCGGCCGCGCGCGGCGTGCCGAGCTGGATGATCCGGATGCCCATGTCGCTCCTTTATTCCTCTGTGTTGCGTGCGATCCCGTGATCGTACCGCCGCGCCCGCCCCGGCGTCAGCCGGGCAGCCCACATGACGGCCGCCCAACAAAAAACCGGCTGCGCCCGCGACGAGACACAGCCGGTTCTCAACCGTTGCGCGCCTGGGCGCGCCGCGTTCAGACGCCGCTCTTCAGCACCTTGCCGATCGCGTCCGCGACGATGCCGACGTTCGAGTCGTTCAGGCCCGCCACGCACATCCGGCCCGAACGCAGGATATACACGCCGTGCACCTCGCGCAGCGCGTCGACCTGCGATTCGGTCAGGCCCGTGTACGTGAACATCCCGCGCTGCTTCACGTAGCGCGTGAGCGCTTCGCCGCTCACGTGGTCGCGCAGGCCGTCGTGGATCGACTGGCGCATCCGCGCGATGCGGCGGCACATCGCCGACAGTTCCTCTTCCCACTGCTTGCGCAGCGCCGGCGTGCCGAGCACGGTTGCGACGACCTTCGCGCCGTAGGTCTGCGGGTTGCTGTAGTTCGAGCGCACCGCGCCGGCCAGCTGGCCGAGCACGCGATCGGCCGCGGCCGCGTCTTCGCAGACGACGCTCAGGCCGCCCACGCGCTCGCCGTACAGCGAGAAGTTCTTCGAGAACGAGTTCGCGACGAGCGTCGGCACGCCGCGGCGGGCCAGCTCGCGCACCGCGAACGCGTCCGCGTCGAGGCCCGCGCCGAAGCCCTGGTACGCCATGTCGACGAACGGCAGCAGCCCGCGCGCCTCGATCACGTCGATCAGCTTCTCCCACTGGCCTTCGTCGAGATCGACGCCGGTCGGGTTATGGCAGCACGCGTGCAGCAGCACGATGCTGCGCGCCGGCAGCGCGTCGATCGCCGCGAGCATCGCGTCGAACTTCAGGCCGCCCGTCGCCGCGTCGTAGTACGGATAGGTGTTCACCGTGAAGCCGGCGCGCTCGAAGATGAAGCGATGGTTTTCCCAGCTCGGATCGCTCAGCCACACCTGCGAATCCGGGAAATAGCGCTTCAGGAAATCGGCGCCGACCTTCAGCGCGCCCGAGCCGCCGAGCGTCTGCAGCGTCGCGATGCGGCCGGCCGCGCGGGCCGGGTGATCGGCGCCGAACACCAGCGCTTGCACGGCGTCGCGATAGGCGGCCAGGCCGACCATCGGCAGGTACGGCTTCGGGCCGCTGTCGCGCTGCAGCGTGGTTTCGGCTTCGCGCACGGCGCCCATCACCGGAATCCGGCCTTCGGCGTCGAAATAGATCCCGATGCTCAGGTTGACCTTCTGGTCGCGCGGATCTTTCTGGAAGTTCTCGTTGAGCGTCAGGATCGGGTCGCCCGGATACGCGTCGATGTGTTCGAACATGGCTTGAGTCGGTCTCGTTTGGAAGAAGGGTCGGTCGTGGCCTGCGTCAGCGTGCGGACGCGCCGTCGTGCACCGCAAAGCCGGCATTCTTCTGACGGAAGCGATACCCGATCGCGAGCACCGCGAGCCATACCGGGATCAGGTACACCGACAGACGGAGATCCGGCGTCAGGTACATCACGACGAGAATGCCGGCCATGAATGCCAGGCACAGGTAATTCGTGAAAGGATAGCCCAGACTGCGGAAGGAAGTCTCCTCCCCGGCAGCACACTTGGCCTGGCGGAACTTCAGGTGGATCAGGGTGATCATCGCCCAGTTGATGATCAGCGCCGACACGACGAGGCCCATCAGCACCTCGAACGCCTTGCCCGGCATGAAGTAGTTGACCAGCACGCACACGCCGGTCGCGAGCGCCGACGCGCCGAGCGCGGCAAGCGGGATGCCGCGCTTGTTCACCGAGCACAGCACCTTCGGCGCGTTGCCCTGTTGCGCGAGGCCGAACAGCATCCGGCTGTTGCTGTACACGCCGCTGTTGTAGACCGACAGCGCGGCCGTCAGCACGACGACGTTCAGCACGTTCGCGACCAGGTTGCTGCTCAGCGCGTGGAAGATCAGCACGAACGGGCTGCCGCCGGTGACGACCTTCTCCCACGGATACAGCGACAGCAGCACGGCCAGCGCGCCGATGTAGAAAATCAGGATGCGGTAGATGACCTGGTTGGTCGCACGCGGAATGCTGCGCTTCGGATCGTCGGCCTCGGCCGCGGTGATGCCGATCAGCTCCAGCCCGCCGAACGAGAACATGATCGCGGCCATCGACATCACGAGCCCCGACACGCCGTTCGGGAAGAAACCGCCGTGCTGCCACAGGTTCGCGATGCTCGCTTCAGGCCCTGCATGGCCACTTGCGAGCAGCCAGCCGCCGAAGCCGATCATCCCGACGATCGCGGCGACCTTGATGATCGAGAACCAGAATTCCGTCTCGCCGTACGATTTCACGCTCGCCAGGTTCAGCAGGTTGATCGCGACGAAGAACACGAGCGCCGACACCCAGGTCGGCACGCCCGGCCACCAGTACTGCACGTAGATCCCGACGGCCGACAGTTCGGCCATGCTGACGAGGATGTACAGCACCCAGTAGTTCCAGCCGGACAGGAAACCGGTGAAGTGGCCGACGTATTTGTCGGCGAAGTAGCTGAACGAGCCGGCGACGGGCTCGTCGACGACCATCTCGCCGAGCTGGCGCATGATGAAGAACGCAACGATGCCGGCCACCGCATAGCCGAGCAGCACGGACGGGCCGGCCATCTTGATCGTCTGCGCGATGCCGAGGAACAGCCCCGTGCCGAGCGCGCCGCCGAGCGCAATCAGCTGGATGTGCCGGTTCTTCAGCCCGCGCTTCAGGCCGTCGCTCTCGTTTCCAGAAACCATGTCTTCTCCACTCTGTCCGCCTCCGCCTGCGGCGGGGTGCGGCGCGCCTCGGTGTGCCGGGCGCTGTTTTTACTGTGCCGGCGGCCGTTCGTGGGGGCGCCGGGTTGGGGACTGCAATCTTCGCGTGGTGGCGGCACCGATTCGCGTCGGCGTGCCGGCCTGATTGGCCGCCGACTCGTCTGCCCCCGCCGCATTGCTGCGGCCGCACACGAAAATCCGGCGTCAGTTTAGCGTCGCGACGGCGAAATCGGGTTGCGTAACCCGCTCATGCAAACCCTACATTATGAGATAAGATTGCATCCAGGAGACAGATGAGGAAACAAAAATGCCTGAACCGGTTCTCGATCGCATCGATCGCCACTTGCTGTCGGTGTTGCAGGAGAACGGCCGCGCGTCGAATCTCGACCTGGCGAAGGCCGTCGGCCTGTCGCCCGCGCAGACGCTGCGGCGCCATCGGCGGCTGGAGGAGATCGGCGCGATCCGCCGTTACGAAACGCGGCTGTGCCCCGATACGCTTGGCTTCGGCGTCACCGCATTCGTGCACGTGACGATGGAGCGCGGGCATATCCGCGATTTGTCGAAGTTCCAGAAACTCGTGTCGGATCTCGCGCAGATCCAGGAATGCTTCTCGGTGACGGGCGATATCGACTACGTGCTGAAAGTCGTCGCGCACGACCTGAAGGGGTTGTCGACGTTCCTGCTCGAAACGCTGATGCGCATTCCCGGCGTGAGCGGCGTGCATTCGAGCGTGTGCCTCGACGAGATCAAGTGTACGAGTGCGATGCCGGTGGAAAGCTGACCCATGTGGCGCGCCGGGCTGATGCGTTTACCGCACCGCCTCGAACGCACTGATCAACAGCGCCCCGCAAGCAATCACCGCGCACCCGGCCGCCCGGCGCGGCGTCAGCCGCTCGCCGAGATACACACGCGCGATCAACGCCGCGAACACCACGCTCGTCTCCCTCAGCGCCGACACCGGGCCCATCGGCGCGCGATCCATCGCCCAGATCACGGTGCCGTACGCAAGCGCCGCGAACACGCCGCCGCAGGCGGCCTTCGCCGTCTCGCCGACCTCCTGCGTCAGCCGCAACGGCCCCGCCCGCAACCGGTAGTACACGGCCATCAGCGCGCCGGTCAGCACGAACATCCATGCGGTATAGCCGACCGTGCTGCCGCTCTCGCGCACACCGATCCCGTCCACCACGCTATAGGCCGCGATCGACACGCCGGTCGCGAACGCGGTCGGCAGCACCTGCGTCATCCGGTGTTTCGCGCCGCGCCCGCGCTCCAGCCCGATCGCCATGATGCCAGCGCAGATCAGCACGAGCCCGCATTGCGCGCCGACGTTCAGGCGCTCGCCCGCGAACGCGGCCGCGCCGAGCGTGACGAGCAGCGGCGCGGTGCCGCGCGCGACCGGGTACGCGACGCTCAGGTCGCCGTGCTCGTACGCGCGGACGAGCAGCAGCGTATAGACGACGTGGAGCACGGCCGACGCGACGACGCAGAGCCAGCTCGATGGCGTGATCGGCGCGGCAGCCGGCAGGAACAGCAGCGCGAACAGCCCGATCGCGATCTGCAGCACCGTGGCCGAGCGCAGCCGGTCGCCGCTGCTGCGCACCAGCGCATTCCATGACGCGTGCAGGAACGCCGCGCACAGAACGGCAAACAGAACGGGGATCGGCACGCTCAATACTCCCTGACGGTCGGAAGCCGCGCGGTGCGCGGCGGGCGTTCATCGTATGAATGCGTCACCGAATTGTCAAAAAAGCGACGCACGACGCCCCGTAAAAGATCGGGCCGGTTGCTCCCCGCCGCCCGCCCGGCATCGCTTGCGCCGCAAGCGACCCGCACGCCGCGACATGTGACGCGGAGGTTGCCGGCGGTCCGCCCCTTTCCGTTCTCTTTCGCATCGCGCCGCGCCGTAATGAAACCGATACCGGAGCGCAACCCTCGCGAAAACACTCCGTCCCCATATCTTCATACGCGGCTGTTCCAATGCGCGTGCTCCCTCACGAGCTCCGCGCCGAACCGACACGGCGACGGGGCCGTTCTCCACCATCGAAGGCCTTACCCTGGAGTTTTCCGATGTTCCGTCAAGCCTTGCTTGTCACCGCCTGCGCCGGCGCCACGCTTGCGCTGTTCGCCTGCGGCGGCAGCGACGATTCCACGCCGGCGCCCGTCGTCTCGTCGCAGGATGCGCTGCAGACCGCCACGCCGATCAAGCACGTCGTCGTGATCTACGGCGAAAACATCTCGTTCGACCACTACTTCGGCACCTACCCGAACGCGACGAACCCGTCGGGCGAGCCGGCGTTCACCGCCAAATCCGGCACGCCGACGCCGAACGGCCTGACGGGCACGCTGCTCACCGCGAACCCGAACTTCACAAACACGGCCAACGGCACCGACGCGGCGAACCCGTTCCGACTCGACCGCACGCAGGCCGCGACCGCCGACCAGAACCACGCGTACACGGCCGAACAGCAGGCCGAGGACAACGGTCTCGCCGACCTGTTCCCGAAGTACACGGGCAAGGGCTCGTCCGGCGGCGCCGGCGCGTTCGGCACGAAGGGCCAGGTGATGGGCTACTTCGACGGCAACACGGTGACCGCGCTGTGGAACTACGCGCAGCGCTTCGCGATGAGCGACAACACGTTCACGACGGGCTACGGGCCGTCGACGCCGGGTGCGCTGAACGTCGTCGCGGGGCAGACCAACGGGATGCAGATCGTCAAGACGTCGAAGCAACCGTCGACGCTCGCCGCCAGCTCGTACTACATCAATGACGGCCAGGGCGGCCTCACGATGATCAACGACGTCGATCCGGGCTTCGACGTGTGTTCGAGCACGACCGACCAGGCGATGATGACCGGCAAGAACATCGGCGACCTGCTGAATGCCGCGAAGATCACGTGGGGTGGCTTCATGGGCGGCTTCAACCTGTCGACGACGAACGGCAACGGCACGACGGGCTGCGCGCGCAGCACGGTCGCTACCGCCGTGAACGCCGCGACGGCCGACTACATCCCGCACCACAACTGGTTCCAGTACTACGCGTCGACCGCGAACCCGCAACACACGCGCCCGAGCTCGATCGCGGCGATCGGATCGAGCGTCCAGACCGACGGCAAGACGGCCGAACCGGCGAACCACCAGTACGACACCGACGACTTCTTCGCCGCCGTGAAGGCCGGCAACTTCCCGTCGGTCAGCTACCTGAAGGCGCCGGCCGCGCAGGACGGGCATGCGGGCTATTCGGATCCGCTCGACGAGCAGGCGTTCGTGACGAAGGTCGTCAACTTCCTGCAGCAGCAGCCGGACTGGCAGAACACGGCCGTGATCGTCACCTATGACGACTCGGACGGCTGGTACGACCACGTGTACACGGCGCCGACGCACGCATCGTCGGACCCGGTCGACCAGCTCAACGGCGCCGGCAAGTGCGGCACGGGCGGCACCACCGGCGTGAGCGGCGCGACCGTGAACGGCCGCTGCGGCCCGGGCGTGCGTATTCCGCTCGTCGTGATCTCGCCGTATGCGAAGCAGAACTACGTCGATCACACGATGCTCGACCAGTCGTCCGTCGTGCGCTTCATCGAGGACAACTGGCTCGGCGGCCAGCGGATCGGCGGCGGCTCGTTCGATGCGACGGCGGGCGACCTGCGCAACCTGTTCGACTTCACGTCGAAGCCGAACACGACGCCGTTGTATCTCGACCCGACGCTCGGCACCGCGTTGAGCGCGGCCCCGGCGATCTGACCGTCACGGCATGACCGCATGGCCGGCGCATCACGCGCCGGCCGTTTCCATTTAACGCGTCGCTTCGTGCGACGCCCGATTTTCGATCGACAGCATGACAGCTCGCCCCGCCTTTCCGTCCCCCGACGCCGCCGGCACGCCCGCGCCGCGCGCCCCTTCCCGCCTGCTGCGCCGCGTGGCGTTCGTGCTAGGCGCGGCCG
>NZ_BCPP01000270.1:0-7485 GCF_016586125.1 Burkholderia sp. E168m23 | reverse complement strand
GGCTCAAGCAGGCGTTCATCGAATTCACGCAGCGCCTGCCGTTCTACGGCAGCGCGGTGGTGTGCGTCGACGATCCGAACGTGCGGCAGATCATTCCGTTCATCTCGAAGCCGGTCGTGCGCTACGGCCTGTCGCCGGACGCGCAGGTGCGCGCGGAAGACATCGACGCGCGCGACGGCCGGATGCACTTCACGGTGATCCGCGAAGGGCGCGCGCCGCTCGCGGTCGTGCTGAACATGCCGGGCCTGCACAACGTGCAGAACGCGCTCGCGGCGATCGCGATCGCAACCGATCTCGGCGTGTCGGACGACGCGATCCAGCTGGCGCTGGCGGAATTCAACGGCGTCGGCCGGCGCTTCCAGCGCTACGGCGACGTGCCGAGCGCGGACGGCGGCCAGTACACGCTGATCGACGACTACGGTCATCACCCGGTCGAGATGGCGGCGACGATCGCGGCCGCGCGCGGCGCGTTCCCGGGCCGCCGCCTCGTGCTGGCGTTCCAGCCGCACCGCTACACGCGCACGCGCGACTGCTTCGACGATTTCGTCAACGTGCTGTCGACGGTCGATGCGCTGGTGCTGACGGAAGTCTACGCGGCCGGCGAGGCCGCGATCCCGACGGCCAGCGGCGACGCGCTGTCGCGTGCGCTGCGCGCGGTGGGCAAGGTCGACCCGGTGTTCGTCGCGACGGTCGACGACGTGCCGGACGCTTTGGCGAAAGTCGCGCAGAACGGCGACGTGGTGATCACGATGGGAGCGGGTTCGATCGGCGGCGTGCCGGCGAAGCTCGTGCAACACATTCAACAGAAGGCATGACATGAGCGGGATCGATCCGAAACGTTTCGGCAAGGTGGCGGTGTTGTTCGGCGGCGAATCCGCCGAGCGCGAGGTGTCGCTCACCTCGGGCCGCCTCGTGCTGCAGGGCCTGCGGGATGCGGGCGTCGACGCGCATCCGTTCGACCCGGCCGAGCGGCCGCTGTCGGCGCTGAAGGACGAAGGCTTCGTGCGCGCGTTCAACGCGCTGCACGGCGGCTACGGCGAGAACGGCCAGATCCAGGGCGCGCTCGATTTCTACGGGATTCGCTACACGGGCAGCGGCGTGCTGGGCTCGGCGCTCGGCCTCGACAAATTCCGCACGAAGCTCGTGTGGCAGCAGACGGGCGTGCCGACGCCGCCGTTCGAGACGGTGATGCGCGGCGACGACCTGGCCGCGCGCGCGACCGACATCGTCGCGAAGCTCGGCCTGCCGCTGTTCGTGAAGCCGGCGAGCGAAGGCTCGAGCGTCGCGGTGCTGAAGGTGAAGACGGCCGACGCGCTGCCGGCCGCGCTCGAGGAAGCCGCGACGCACGACAAGATCGTGATCGTCGAGAAGAGCATCGAGGGCGGCGGCGAATATACCGCGTGCATCGCCGGCGATCTCGACCTGCCGCTGATCAAGATCGTGCCGGCGGGCGAGTTCTACGACTACCACGCGAAGTACGTCGCCGACGATACGCAGTACCTGATCCCGTGCGGCCTGCCGGCGGAACAGGAGGCGGAACTGAAGCGCATCGCGCGCCGCGCGTTCGACGTGCTCGGCTGTACCGACTGGGGCCGCGCGGATTTCATGCTCGACGCGGCCGGCAATGCGTATTTCCTCGAAGTGAACACGGCCCCCGGGATGACCGACCACTCGCTGCCGCCGAAGGCCGCGCGCGCGGTCGGCATCGGCTATTCCGAGCTGGTCGTGAAGGTGCTGTCGCTCACGCTCAACGACTGACGCAGGAACGGAACGACGTATGTGGAACAACGTTCGCCAACTCAACCTTGCCGCCAGCGCGCTGTACGCGCTGCTGCTGCTCGTGTTGGCGGCGGCCGGCTGCTACTGGCTGATCCAGCGCCCGACGTTCGCGCTGCGGGAAATCCGGATCGACGGCGATACCGAGCACATCAACTCGCCGACGGTGCGCGCGGGTGTGGTCGGCCGGCTGAAGGGCAATTTCTTCACGGTCGATCTCGATACGGCGCGCGCGGCGTTCGAGCAGATGCCGTGGGTGCGTCACGCGAGCGTGCGCCGGGTGTGGCCGAATGCGCTGGCTGTCACGCTCGAGGAGTACAAACCGCTCGGGACCTGGGGCAGCGATCAGCTGGTGAGCGTCGACGGCGAGCTGTTCACCGCGAACCAGGGCGAGCTGGAGCAGGAACTGCCGGCGTTCGACGGCCCGGAAGGCAGTGCGAAGGAAGTCGTCACGCGGTATCGCGACTTCGGGAAATGGTTTGCGCCGCTGAAGGCGGCGCCGGAAGAAGTGACGCTGTCGGCGCGGTACGCGTGGACGGTGAAGCTGTCGAACGGCATGCAGGTCGAGCTGGGCAAGGAACGCAACAGCGACACGCTGCATGACCGGAGCCAGCGCCTGGTCGCCGCGTGGCCGGCCGTCACGGAGCGTTGGGGCAACGACATCGAGTACGCGGACCTGCGGTATCCGAACGGATTCGCGATTCGCGCGGCAGGCATGCGGTTCCTGACCGATACCGACAAGCGCAAGAAGTAACGAGAGATCACACGCAAGAGCACTTTATGAGCAAAGACTACAAGGATCTGCTGGTTTCCCTCGACATCGGCACGTCGAAGGTGGTGGCCATCGTCGCCGAGCTGAAGGGCGAGGGTCACTACGAGGTGATCGGTCTCGGCCAGAGCGAGTCGAAGGGTCTGAAGAAAGGTGTGGTGGTCAACATCGAGGCCACCGTGCAATCGATCCAGCGCGCGCTCGAGGAAGCCGAGCTGATGGCCGACTGCAAGATCACCAACGTGTTCACGGGGATCGCGGGCAGCCACATCCGCAGCTTCAATTCGAGCGGGATGGTCGCGATCAAGGACAAGGAAGTCACGCAGACGGACGTCGCGCGCGTGATCGAGACCGCGAAGGCGATCAACATCCCGACCGACCAGCAGGTGCTGCACATCCTCACGCAGGAATTCATCATCGACGGCCAGGAAGACGTGCGCGAGCCGATCGGGATGAGCGGCATCCGGCTGGAAGTGAAGGTGCACATCGTGACGGGCGCGGTGAGCGCCGCGCAGAACATCGTCAAGTGCGTACGCCGCTGCGGGCTGGAAGTGAACGACCTGATCCTGCAGCCGCTCGCGTCGTCGCTGGCGGTGCTGACGGAAGACGAGAAGGATCTCGGCGTGGTGCTGGTCGACATCGGCGGCGGCACGACGGACATCGCGATCTTCGCCGAAGGCGCGATCCGCCACACGGCGGTGATCCCGATCGCCGGCGACCAGATCACGAGCGACATCGCGATGGCGCTGCGCACGCCGACGCCGGATGCGGAAGACATCAAGGTCGGCTACGGGATCGCGAAGCAGGCGCTCGCCGATCCGGACGAAATGGTCGAAGTGCCGGGCCTCGGCGAACGCGGTCCGCGCACGCTGTCGCGCCAGGCGCTCGCGGCCGTGATCGAGCCGCGCGTCGAGGAACTGTTCTCGCTCGTGCAGCAGGTCGTGCGCGAGTCGGGTTACGAAGAACTCCTGAGCTCCGGCGTGGTCATTACCGGCGGCGCGTCGATGATGCCGGGCATGGTCGAGCTCGGTGAAGACATTTTCCTGAAACCGGTGCGCATCGGCGCGCCGGAATATGCAGGCGGCCTCTCCGACGTCGTGCGCAATCCGCGCTACTCGACGGCGATGGGGCTGCTCGTCGAAGGCAGTGCGCAGCGCATGCGCGGCCGCAAGGTCGCCGTGCAGTCCGGCAACGCGGGGCAGGTGTTCTCGCGGATGAAGGAATGGTTCCTGAGCAACTTCTGACAAACCGAATCGAAATTCGCGCTGGTGCCGGCGGCTGGCGCGCGACAGGGGGTTGCCCGATCTCCTGCCGAATAACGGCCGAGTAGCAGTCATTCTCTTGACGGAGGCAACAATGGAATTCGAAATGCTGGAAACCGAAACCAACGGCACCATCATCAAGGTGGTCGGCGTTGGCGGCGCTGGCGGCAATGCCGTCCAGCACATGATCAACCGCGGCGTGCAGGGCGTCGACTTCATCGTGATGAACACGGACGCCCAGGCGCTGTCGCGTTCGCGCGCATCGTCGGTGATCCAGCTCGGCAATACGGGTCTGGGCGCCGGTGCGAAGCCGGAAATGGGTCGTGCGGCAGCGGAAGAAGCGCGTGAGCGCATCGCCGACGCACTGCGCGGCGCGCACATGGTGTTCATCACGGCAGGCATGGGCGGTGGCACGGGCACGGGCGCCGCACCGGTGGTCGCGCAGATCGCGAAGGAGATGGGCATTCTGACGGTTGGTGTCGTCAGCAAGCCGTTCGAGTTCGAAGGCGGCAAGCGCATGCGCGTCGCCGAAGCAGGCTCGCAGCAACTGGAGGATCACGTCGACTCGCTGATCGTCGTGCTGAACGACAAGCTGTTCGACGTGATGGGCGACGACGCCGAGATGGACAAGTGCTTCCAGTGCGCGGACGACGTGTTGAACAACGCGGTGGCAGGTATCGCGGAAATCATCAACGTCGACGGCCTCGTGAACGTCGACTTCGAAGACGTGAAGACGGTGATGGGCGAGCAGGGCAAGGCGATGATGGGCACGGCGACGGTCGCCGGCGTCGATCGCGCACGCCTCGCGGCGGAACAGGCCGTGGCGAGCCCGCTGCTCGAAGGCGTCGATCTGTCGGGCGCGCGCGGCGTGCTGGTCAACATCACGTCGAGCCGTTCGCTGCGCCTGTCGGAAACGCGCGAAGTGATGAACACGATCAAGAGCTACGCGGCGGAAGATGCGACGGTGATCTTCGGTGCGGTGTACGACGACGCGATGGGCGATGCACTGCGCGTGACGGTCGTGGCGACGGGTCTGGGCCGTGCTGCGAAGAAGCAGCAGTCGGCCCCGATGACGCTGCTGCGCACGGGTACGGACAACCAGCCGGTCAGCGCGGTGTCGCACGGCTATGCGCAGCCGCATCACGTCAGCACGGCCGACTACGGCGCGCTCGATACGCCGGCGGTGTGGCGCAATTCGCGCGAAACCGCGGCATCGCACGTGCAGGCGCTGCAGGAGAAGGGTGTCGACACGTACGACATCCCGGCTTTCCTGCGCAAGCAGGCTGACTGACGCAAACACAGGCGAAGCCGCGGCGAAGTTGCCGCGGTAACGCCGGCGTGACGGATGCTACGGACCCAAACAGGCCGCGTCGGATGCGACGCCGGGCCGGGAAACGTGCCCTCTTCGCTTGAGCGGAGCGGGATGGGCCGTGCTGTCCGCAACACGCTGAAAAACCGTATCGCTATGAGGGACCAGCCATGATTCAAGTGGGCGACGCGCTGCCCGACGCGCAACTGTTCGAGTTCATCGACGACGCGCGCGAAGGGTGCACGCTGGGGCCGAACGCCTACAGCGTGCGCGACCAGGTTGCGGGAAAGCGGGTGGTGATCTTCGGATTGCCGGGCGCGTTCACGCCGACCTGCTCGGCGCAGCATGTGCCGGGCTACGTCGAGCACGCCGAGCAATTGCGCGCGGCGGGTATCGACGAGATCTGGTGCGTGTCCGTCAACGACGCATTCGTGATGGGCGCATGGGGACGTGATCTGCACACCGCGGGCAAGGTGCGCATGATGGCGGACGGCAGCGCGGCTTTCACTCATGCGCTGGGGCTGACGCAGGATTTGTCCGCGCGTGGCATGGGAATTCGTTCCCTGCGCTACGCGATGGTGATTGACGGCGGTGTGGTCAAGACGCTGGCCGTCGAGGCGCCGGGCAAATTCGAAGTGAGCGATGCGGCGAGTGTTCTCGCGACGTTGACGTCCTGATCGTGCGGTGCGCCGTTGCCTTCCGGCAACGCTGCTCACCGGCCTCAGGGCAGTTGTAACACGGGCTGATGACCGGAAACGCCTCCGTTCCGGGCATCGGCCCGTCCCGTATCGGCGCGGGTAAACTGTCGAAACAGATTGATACGCAGTTTCAGACAGCGCTGAATAGGGAATTACGCTATAATCCCGCCTATCGAATATAACTCCTGATTGATATCTTCAATCAAGACGAAGAAGACCATGTTGAAGCAGCGCACCATCAAATCCATCGTGAAGACCGTGGGTATCGGTGTCCACTCGGGCCGCAAGATCGAGTTGACGCTCCGTCCCGCCGCGCCCGGCACGGGCATCGTCTTTTCACGCGTCGACCTGCCCACGCCGGTCGACATTCCCGCATCGGCGATGTCGATCGGCGACACGCGGCTCGCGTCGGTGTTGCAGAAGGATGGCGTGCGCGTGTCGACGGTCGAGCACCTGATGTCCGCGTGTGCGGGGCTGGGCATCGACAACCTGTACGTCGATGTGACGGCCGAGGAAATCCCGATCATGGACGGCAGCGCGGCCACGTTCGTGTTCCTGATCCAGTCCGCCGGCATCGAGGAGCAGAACGCGCCGAAGCGCTTCATCAAGGTGACGAAGCCGGTCGAAATCCGCGATGGCGACAAGTTCGCGCGCCTCGATCCGTATTTCGGCTTCAAGCTGAAGTTCTCGATCGACTTCCGCCACCCGGCCGTCGACAAGACGGGCCAGGAGCTCGAGGTCGATTTCGCGACCACGTCGTACGTGCGCGAGATCGCGCGTGCGCGCACGTTCGGCTTCGCGCACGAGGCCGAGATGCTGCGCGAGATCGGCCTGGCGCGCGGCGGCAGCATGGACAACGCGATCGTGCTCGACGAGTACCGCATCCTGAACAACGACGGGCTGCGCTACGACGACGAGTTCGTGAAGCACAAGATGCTCGACGCGATCGGCGACCTGTACGTGATCGGCCACCCGCTGCTGGCGTCGTACACCGCGTACAAGTCGGGCCACGGCCTGAACAACGCGTTGCTGCGCGAACTGCTCGCGCACGAAGACGCGTACGAGATCGTGACGTTCGACGATCCGCAGGCTGCACCGAAGGGGTTCGCGTTCGACGCGCAGACGGCCTTCGCGTGACCGGCGTTCAGCGCAAGCGATAAAAAAGCGACCCTCGGGTCGCTTTTTTGTTGGCTGGCTGCCCCCCGACGATGGCCGGTGCGGTCAACGCGGCTTCGCGCCGTGCCGGGCCGCCATCCGTGCGAGCGCGGCCTGCAGCGGTGACGGTTCGAGGTGGTCGGCGAGGTCGCGCAGCGCGGCGGCGCCGGCCGAGGTCATTCGCGCCTGCTTCACGTGCGGCGGCTCCGGCGCGTCCTTCGGCCGCACGCGCACGCGCAGCGTCGTCACGGGCCAGCCGCGCTTCTGGAGGTCGCCGAGCAGCCGCACTTCGACCTGTCGCAGCCGTGCTGCCAGCGCATTGTGCGCGGCAAAGAGGGTCAGGGTGCCGTCCTTGATGAAGCCCGGTTCGACGTGATTCGCCAGATAGTCGGGCAGGCATGCGCCCAAGTCGCGCTGCAGCGACGCGATCTGCTCGACGCCCGCGCGCAGCGCCGCGAAAGCGTCGGTACGGCCGAGCACTTCGGACACGGGTTGCGGGCGATAGGCGGCGAGCGG
>NZ_BCPP01000269.1:0-7486 GCF_016586125.1 Burkholderia sp. E168m23 | reverse complement strand
TCCGGTCGACGTGCTGATCGAGACGCACGGCGCGCTCGCGCAGGCGGCCGCTCTCGCCGCACTGCCAACGGTCGGCACGCTGAGCTTCGGGCTGATGGATTTCGTCTCCGCGCACCACGGCGCGATCCCCGATTCCGCGATGCGCTCGCCCGGCCAGTTCGACCACCCGCTCGTGCGCCGCGCGAAGCTGGAAATCGCCGCGGCCTGTCATGCGCACGGCAAGACGCCGTCGCACAACGTGACGACCGAGGTGCGCGACATGGGCGTCGTCGCCGGCGATGCACGCCGCGCGCGCGACGAATTCGCTTTCACGCGGATGTGGAGCATCCATCCCGCGCAGATCCGCCCGATCGTCGACGCCTTCGCGCCGCGCACCGACGAAGTCACGCTGGCCGCCGAGATCCTGCTCGCCGCGCAGGCCGCCGACTGGGGCCCGACGCGCCACGGTGATACGCTGCACGATCGCGCGAGTTACCGTTATTACTGGTCGGTGCTGCGCCGTGCGCGGGCCACCGGCCAGCCCGTACCGGACGAGGCCGCGCCGCTGTTCGGCCCGGCCGCCGCGGGCGCCGCGCCTTGAGGGCGCGCCGCCGGCCGATACACGCGTTTCATGCATTCGCCGGGACGCAAGCCGGACAGAGGTTTGCGAAACGACAAAAAACGTAACGGAGCCCGAAAACCTGATATATGCGCGGCCAAATAGGTGAAAATAGCGGCCGCTGCGCGCTTTCGGGGCGCGTGCAGTTTCAACCCGGCCGGCAGTTTCGATTGCCGGCCCTTGTCAACTGATTATCGAAAGGTTCTGACTCCATGAAGAAACTCCTGATCGCTACCGCCATCGGCGCCTTGTCCGCCACGATGCTGGTGTCGGCTCCGAGCGCGTTTGCCCAGGGTACGGCCACCACGACCGCGAAGAAGGCCACGGCCAAGCGCCCGGCGCCGGCCAAGCGCATCATCCCGCGCAGCAAGAAGGCGCAGGCGCGCGCAGCCGCCAAGGTCGATCCGGTACCGGACGGCGCGGTCAAGTGGGCCTGTAAGGAAGGCCTGTCGTTCGACCTCGCCGGCGACATGAAGCGCGACCAGGTCGTCACGGTTCATTGGGCGAAGAAGAACTACAAGCTGCCGCGTCAGGCCACGACGACGGGCGCCGACACGTTCTACGATCCGGCAGCCGGCTTCAAGCTGGTCGTGATCCCGACCAAGGCGATGCTGTTCTCCGACGCGAACGGCGGCGAGCGTCTCGCGGACGAATGCGTGACGCCGGAAATGGCACAGGGCAACGCAGCGCCGACGCAGTCGAACGAGCTGAAGCCGGCCGCGAACTAAGCGTCCCCCGGCCCCTCGATGTCCGCCCCGGTCTCCAACGTCCGCCCCGCGCCGGATTCGGTACTCGTCGACATCGTCGACTACGTGCTGAACACCGGCATCGACGGCGCGCTCGCGCTGGAGACGGCGCGTCATTGCCTGATCGACACGCTCGGATGCGGACTCGAGGCGCTGTCCTACCCTGCCTGCACCAAGCTGCTCGGCCCCGTCGTGCCCGGCACGATCGTGCCGAACGGCGCGAAGGTGCCGGGCACGTCCTTCCAGCTGGATCCCGTCCAGGCCGCGTTCGACATCGGCGCGATGATCCGCTGGCTGGACTTCAACGACACCTGGCTCGCCGCCGAATGGGGTCATCCGTCCGACAACCTCGGCGGGATCCTGGCGACGGCCGACTGGCTCTCCCGCACGGCCCGCGCGGCCGGCCGGAAGCCGCTCGCGATGCGCGACGTGCTAGTCGCGATGATCCAGGCCCACGAGATCCAGGGCTGCCTCGCGCTCGAGAACTCGTTCAACGCGGTCGGGCTCGACCACGTGCTGCTCGTGAAGGTCGCATCGACGGCCGTCGTCGGGCGCCTGCTCGGGCTCACGCGCGACGAGCTGATCAACGCGGTCTCCAACGCATTCGTCGACGGCCACGCGCTGCGTACGTACCGCCATGCGCCGAACACCGGTTCGCGCAAATCGTGGGCGGCCGGCGATGCCACGTCCCGCGCGGTGCGCCTCGCGCTGATCGCGAAAACGGGTGAAATGGGTTATCCGTCGGCGCTCACCGCCAAAACCTGGGGCTTCTACGACGTGCTGTTCGACGGCAAGCCGTTCCGCTTCCAGCGCCCGTACGGCACGTACGTGATGGAAAACGTGCTGTTCAAGATCGCATTCCCCGCCGAATTTCATGCGCAGACGGCCGCCGAGGCCGCGCTGCAGCTGCACGCGCAGCTCGCCGCGGCGGGCCGCACGACCGACGACATCAGCCGGATCACGATCCGCACGCACGCGGCCGCGATCCGCATCATCGACAAGCAGGGCCCGCTCGCCAATCCGGCCGACCGCGACCACTGCATCCAGTACATGGTCGCCGTGCCGCTGCTGTTCGGCCGGCTGACCGCGGCCGACTATGAAGACGCGGCCGCGGCGGACCCGCGCATCGACGCGCTGCGCGCGAAAACCGTGTGCGTCGAGGATCCGCAGTTCACAAAGGATTACCACGATCCGGACAAGCGATCGATCGCGAATGCGCTGACGATCGCGTTCACGGACGGATCGAAGCTTGCCGAAGTGGCGGTCGAGTATCCGCTCGGCCATCGGCGGCGGCGCGCCGAAGGCGTTCCGCTCCTGGTCGAGAAGTTCAGGACCAACCTCGCCCGTCGCTTTCCGGCCAAGCAGCAACAAGCGATTCTCGACGTGTCGCTGGACCAGGCAAAGCTCGAAGCGATGCCGGTCGATGAGTACGTCGACTTGTACGTGATATAGCCGTCATTTACAGGACACGTAGTTTCCTAGCCTTAAACCCAGGAAAATCACCATGGCCCACAATCTCCACAAGACCCTCAAGGAATTCGACAGCGGTTCCGGCAAAGGCAAGTTCTACTCGCTGCCGCAGCTCGGCAAGGAACTGAAGACGAAGATCGAACGCCTGCCGGTGTCGATCCGCATCGTGCTCGAGTCCGTGCTGCGCAACTACGACGGCAAGAAGATCACCGAAGAGCACATCGAGCAGCTCGCGAACTGGAAGCCGACCGCGAAGCGCGTCGACGAGATTCCGTTCGTCGTGTCGCGCGTCGTGCTGCAGGATTTCACGGGCGTACCGCTGCTCGCCGACATCGCGGCCATGCGCGGCGTCGCCGAACGCACGGGCAAGAACCCGAAGAAGATCGAACCGCTGGTCCCGGTCGATCTCGTCGTCGATCACTCGGTCCAGATCGACTACTTCCGCCAGAAGGACGCGCTCGACCTGAACATGAAGCTGGAATTCCAGCGCAACAACGAGCGCTACCAGTTCATGAAGTGGGGCATGCAGGCGTTCGACACGTTCAAGGTCGTGCCGCCGGGCGTGGGCATCGTCCACCAGGTGAACCTCGAATACCTCGCGCGCGGCGTCCACAAGAAGACCGACGGCGGCGACACCGTGTACTACCCGGACACCCTCGTCGGCACGGACAGCCACACGACGATGATCAACGGCATCGGCGTGGTCGGCTGGGGCGTGGGCGGCATCGAGGCGGAAGCCGGCATGCTCGGCCAGCCGGTGTACTTCCTGACGCCGGACGTCGTCGGCGTCGAGCTGAAGGGCAAGCTGCGCGAAGGCGTGACGGCCACCGACCTGGTACTGACGATCACCGAAATGCTGCGCAAGGAGAAGGTCGTCGGCAAGTTCGTCGAATTCTTCGGCGAAGGCACGCGCTCGCTGTCGCTGCCGGACCGCGCGACGATCGGCAACATGGCGCCGGAATACGGCGCGACGATGGGCTTCTTCCCGGTCGACGAAAAGACGATCGACTACTTCGAAGGCACGGGCCGCACGAAGGCCGAAATCGCCGCGTTCGAAAACTACTTCAAGGCGCAGAACCTGTTCGGCATCCCGAAGGCCGGCGACATCGACTACACGAAGACGGTGACGCTCGACCTCGCGACGGTCGCGCCGTCGCTGGCCGGCCCGAAGCGCCCGCAGGACCGCATCGAGATCGGCCACGTCAAGTCGACGTTCACCGACCTGTTCTCGAAGCCGGTCGCGGAAAACGGCTTCGCGAAGAAGGCGGAAGACCTGAACACGCAATACACGACGAGCAACGGCGTCGACGTGAAGAACGGCGACGTGCTGATCGCCGCGATCACGTCGTGCACGAACACGTCGAACCCGAGCGTGCTGCTGGCCGCCGGCCTGCTCGCGAAGAAGGCGGTCGAGGCCGGCCTCACGGTCGATCCGAAGATCAAGACCTCGCTCGCACCGGGATCGCGCATCGTCACCGAATACCTGACGAAGACGGGCCTGCTGCCCTACCTGTCGAAGCTCGGCTTCGAAGTCGCGGCGTACGGCTGCACGACCTGTATCGGCAACGCGGGCGACCTGACGCCGGAACTGAACGAGGCGATCACGAAGAACGACATCGTCGCGGCGGCCGTGCTGTCCGGCAACCGTAACTTCGAAGCGCGTATCCACCCGAACATCCGCGCGAACTTCCTCGCGTCGCCGCCGCTGGTCGTCGCGTACGCGATCGCCGGCAACATCACGCGTGACCTGATGACCGAGCCGGTCGGCAAGGGCAAGGGCGGCCGTGACATCTACCTCGGCGACATCTGGCCGACGAGCGACGAAATCCACGCGCTGCTCAAGTTCGCGCTCGATCCGAAGAAGTTCGAGGACAACTACTCGAAGCTGACCAAGAAGGGCGACCTCTGGAGCAAGATCGAGGGCGAATCGGGCGAGGTCTACGACTGGCCGAAGTCGACGTACATCGCCGAGCCGCCGTTCTTCGGCAACGACTTCTCGATGGAGCCGGCTGCATCGATCCCGACGGTCAAGGGCGCGCGCGCACTGGGCATCTTCGGCGACTCGGTCACGACCGACCACATCAGCCCGGCAGGCTCGATCAAGGAAGACTCGCCGGCAGGCAAGTGGCTGAAGGAAAACGGCGTGCAGAAGGCCGACTTCAACAGCTACGGCTCGCGCCGCGGCAACCATGACGTGATGATGCGCGGCACGTTCGCGAACGTCCGGATCAAGAACCTGATGATCCCGCCGAAGGCGGACGGCACGCGCGTCGAAGGCGGCCTGACGATCCACCAGCCGAGCGGCGAACAGCAGTCGATCTACGACGCAGCGATGCAGTACGTCGCAGCCGGCACGCCGACCGTGGTGTTCGCGGGCGAAGAGTACGGCACGGGCTCGTCGCGCGACTGGGCCGCGAAGGGCACGCAGCTGCTCGGCGTGAAGGCCGTGATCGCACGCAGCTTCGAGCGCATCCACCGCTCGAACCTGGTCGGCATGGGCGTGCTGCCGCTGCAGTTCAAGGGCGCGGACAGCGTCCAGTCGCTCGGCATCACCGGTGAAGAGACGTACGACATCGAAGGCCTTGGCGACGACTTCAAGCCGCAGCAGGACGTCACGCTCGTGATCCATCGCAAGAACGGCGAAACGCAGCGCGTGCCGGTGCTGCTGCGCATCGATACGCCGATCGAAGTCGACTACTACAAGCACGGCGGGATTCTGCCGTTCGTGCTGCGCTCGCTGCTCGCAGCGTAAGCGCGCGGCTGTTGCAGGTGCCGCAGCCGCCTCGCGGGCGGTTGCGGCCGATTTGGATGCCCGACCTCGTGTCGGGCTTTTTTTCGTCTGTCGCTCGGTGGGCCCGCGGCGTAGCGTCGACCGCACGGCGGCGCCACGCTTTCGCGGGATGTCACCGGCCGGCATCCGGCTCGCGCGTCACGCCGCCTTGCTGCTTCGCACCTTCGCGCCCGCGGAGGAACCCGCCCGCGCGTTCTTCTTCAGATGGGTGCGGTTGTATTCGATCGCCGCGCGCACGAGGTGCTTCAACGCCCGCTTGTCGAGCTTGTCGCCTTCGAAGAAATCGATCGCGCGCCGCGCATTGCCTTCGAGGCCGTCGTTGAACAGCTGGTCGGGATCGGGCAATTTCGCGCCGTGCATGAACGTCAGCTTCACCTTGCCCTTGTGCGCGTTCGCGACCGCGATCATCCCGTCGCACGACCACACGGGGCTGCCCATCCACTTCCATTCCTCGACGATGCTGTCGTCCGCCGCGAGAATCGTCTGCCGGAGCTCGGCGAACGTCTTGCCGCGCCAGTCGACGATGCCGGCGATCAGCGCATCGATACGCTCCGACGGGGTCGGGTCCGATGCTGCGCTCATGAGCGGGCCTCCGTGCCTTCGTCGGGGTGCGCCAGCACCTGTTCGAGCGAATCGAAGAACCGCACCCAGCCGTGCTGCGCACCGCGGTAGGCCTGTTCCTGATCCGTACGGAAGCCCGCCTGCTCCATGCGCAGGTGCGTGCCGGCCGGCGTCGGCGTAAGCGTCCACGTCACGACGCTTTCGAGGCCGTGGGCCGCCCACGTATAGGACAGCGTGCGGTGCCGCTCGATCGCGAGGACCGTACAGTCGACCGAGCCCCAGTCCGCGCGAAAGCTGAACGCACGGCCCGCGACGGGCTCGAAGTCGCTCTTCATCAGCCAAGCCTCGATCAGGTGCGGTTGCGTGAGCGCGCGCCAGATCTTCTCCGGCGGATGCGGCAGTTCCCGGTCGACGACGACGGAGCGCGTTTCGGTAGTGGCTTGGTTCATTACTGATCCATCCTTTTGAGCAGATCTTCGAGGGCATCGAACCGGCTCTGCCAGAAGCCCGCCATCTGGCTCGTCCAGTCGATCAACGGGGCCAGCGCCTGCGGCTGCGCGCTGTAGTGCGTCTGCCGGCCTTCGTGACGGTCGTTCACGAGCCCGGCCTGCTTCAGTACGCCAAGGTGCTTCGACACGGCCGGCTGCGACACGCCCGCGTGGGCGGTCAGCGCGGCAACCGTCAGCTCGCCCTCCGCGCAGAGCCGCTCGAAAAGCGCGCGGCGCGTGGGATCGGCGAGTGTGCGGAACAGCGTGTCGTGAGCGGTCTGCATGCCGGGCAAAATCCATAACTCGATGGTTATGAATTGGATAATATCTGCTGAGCGCCGCACGTCAAGGCGGGATTTCGCGAACGACGTCGTTCGATCTCGCGCCACGGGTGCGTGCGTCGCACCGGCCCGCGCCCGCGCCGGATTCGAGCATTTCTTCTAATCGGCGATTGTGACGCGCGATCCGAAAGCAGCCTGCAAGACTGCCCGACGCGCCGTTCCACAGTTCGGGAAACGTCCGGAGTCGGCCTGCCCCGTTCTTGTGCCTGCACGAAGCCGTTCCTGACGGGTTGCTTCCAATGACCACATAGTGCGATACGGCGTGCCGCCATTGACACGCAAACGTCATGCATCCACGCGGTCTCACCTCCACGAACGCGCACATTCCAACGCTGCAACGAACGACTCGTGCGTGTGAGCGACGCGCGTCGCCGCACCGTCGTACCGCGAACCGGTTCCGCCCGCCGGCCTCGCCATCGTCAACATGTACGACGCCGCGCGCGCACTCATGCGTCCCATTGTCAGAACTGACAGCTATGGAAAATGGCAGC
>NZ_BCPP01000268.1:0-7515 GCF_016586125.1 Burkholderia sp. E168m23 | reverse complement strand
TGCGGACTTTTGCGGCCTGCCGGACAGGATCGACCGCCCCGCTTGCCGGCAATGCGGGATCGCCATAGAGGAAACGTACTGAAACCGCACAATGCGCATATTTTTCGATTGCCGCCGCCCGCGCCGCATGACAGCATTCGGGCGTCGCCAACCGAAAAGAATGCCGTGCCGTCCGGCCGCCGATGCCGCCCGGCCGCGCCGAACAGGCTACGCCCTTCCATGAACCCGGCCCACCTCCAACACTACGAACCGACCGGAGAATTCCGCTTGTGAACATCGGCATCGTCAACGACCTCCCGCTTGCCGTCGAGGCGATGCGCCGCGCGATCGCGCGACGGCCCGAGCACCGCGTGCTGTGGGTCGCGACCGACGGCCCGCAGGCCGTCGAACTGTGCGCCGCGCAGCCGCCCGACATCGTGCTGATGGATCTGATCATGCCGAAATTCGACGGGATCGAGGCGACGCGTCGGATCATGCGCTCCGAACGACCGTGCGCGATCCTGATCGTGACGAGCTGCATCGGCGCGAACGCGTGGCGCGTGTTCGAGGCGATGGGCGCCGGCGCGCTCGACGCGGTCGACACGCCGCGGCTCGGCGACGGCGCGGCCGGCGACACGACGAAACTGCTGCTCGCGAAGATCGACCAGATCGGCCGCCTGCTCGACGCACCGGGCAGCTCGCGCCTCGCCGGTGCGGCCGCGCGCGGCGGCGCCGGCCCGCTGATCGCGATCGGCGCATCGGCCGGCGGCCCCGGCGCGCTCGCGTCGATCCTCGGCAACCTGCCGGCCGATTTCAATGCGCCGATCGTGATCGTGCAGCACGTCGATCGCGCGTTCGCCGAAGGCATGGCGCAATGGCTCGACGGCCAGACCCGGCTCGCCGTGCGCGTCGCGCGCGAAGGCGACCGCCCACAGCCGGGCGTCGCGCTGCTCGCCGCGACCGACGATCACCTGCGCATCACGCGCGCCGGCACGCTCGAATACACGCGGGAGCCGGCCGCCACGCCGTATCGCCCGTCGGTCGACGTATTCTTCAACAGCCTGACCGAGCACTGGCCGGGCCGCGTGATCGGCGTGCTGCTCACGGGGATGGGCCGCGACGGCGCGATCGGCCTGAAGGCGCTGCGGATGAAGGGCTACCATACGATCGCGCAGGACGAGGCGACCAGCGCCGTGTACGGGATGCCGAAGGCGGCCGCGACGCTCGGCGCGGCGCGGGCGATCCTGCCGCTCGGGCGCATCGCGGGCGAACTGGCGGCGCTGGCGCGAATCTGAACCCCGACGATGACCACGCGCAACACCCATGCCTGCCCCTGCAACGACCGCGACCACCGCCACAACCCGCATCGACCATGACGATTGACCTGACTCGACCGCCGGGCGGCCCGACCGCGTCGCCCGCCGACGCGCCGGCGATGGTGTTGCTGGTCGACGACCAGACGATCGTCGCGGAAGCCGTGCGGCGCGCGCTCGTCGACGAGGAAGGCATCGACTTCCACTACTGCCCGCGCTCGGACGACGCGATGGCCACCGCGGTCGAGACGCGCCCGACCGTGATCCTGCAGGACCTCGTGATGCCGGGCACCGACGGGCTGAGCCTCGTGAAGGCGTACCGCGCGAATCCGGCGACGCGCGACGTGCCGATCATCGTGCTGTCGACGCAGGAAGAACCGGTGATCAAGAGCGCCGCGTTCGCGTCCGGCGCGAACGACTACCTGGTCAAGCTGCCCGATCGCATCGAACTCGTCGCGCGCATCCGCTACCACTCGCGCTCGTACCTGAACCTGCTGCAGCGCGACGAAGCCTATCGCGCGCTGCGGCAGTCGCAGCAGCAACTGCTCGAGGCCAATCTCGAGCTGCGGCGCCTCACGCACTCCGACGGCCTGACCGGGCTCTCGAACCGGCGCTATCTCGACGAATACCTGGCCGCCGAGTGGCGACGCGGCGCGCGCGAGCGCAGCGAGCTGTCGCTGCTGATGATCGACGTCGACAACTTCAAGCTCTACAACGACACGTACGGACACGTGTCGGGCGACAGCGTGCTCAAGCAGATCGCCTCGACGATCGAGCGCTGCCTCGGGCAATCGGGCGATTTCGCCGCGCGCTTCGGCGGCGAGGAATTCGCGGTCGTGATGCCGGCCTCGTCGCCGGGCGCCGCGCGGCTGCTCGGCGAGAAGATCCGGCTCGCGGTCGAGGCGCTGCGACTGCGGCACGCGCATTCGTCGACGGGCAACCACACCGTGACGATCAGCATCGGCGGCGCGAGCATCGTGCCCGCGCCCGGCCTGCCGACGACCGTCCTGATCGAGGCGGCCGACCGCGCGCTCTATCGCGCGAAGCACGAAGGCAAGAACCGGGTCGAGATCGATCCGTCGTCGACGCCGCCGCCGGGCGCCGGCGGATTCGGCGCGCACTAGCGGAACGCCGCCGAGCGCGCTTTCATGCGGCGCCGAGCCGGCGCGCGTAATCGCTCGCGTCCAGCGGCCGGCTGAACAGATAGCCCTGCTGCATGTCGCAGCCGATCTGCTGCAGAAACCACGACTGCGCCTGCGTCTCGACGCCTTCGGCCGTGACCTTCATCCCGAGCGAATGCGCCATCGCGACGACCGCCTGCGTGATCGCGACCGAGTCGTGATGATCGGGCACGCCCGACACGAACGAGCGGTCGACCTTCAGGTTGTGCAGCGGAAAGCGCTTCAGGTACGCGAGCGACGAATAGCCGGTGCCGAAATCGTCGACCGAGATCCGCACGTTCATGTCCGTGAGCGCTTCGAGCATCGGCAGCACGGTGTCCGTGTCGTTCATCAGCACGCCTTCGGTGATCTCCAGTTCGAGCGCCGACGGGTCGAGCCGCGTCTGCGCGAGACAGCGGCCGACCGATTCGACGAGCCCCTCGTGAAACTGCCGCGGCGACAGGTTGACGGCCAGCATCAGGTCCGGCGCGATCGTGCGGCGCCACTCGGCCGCCTGCCGGCACGCGGTTTCGAGCACCCACTGGCCGATCGCGACGATCAGCCCGGTATCTTCCGCGACCGGGATGAATTCCGCCGGCGACATCGGCCCGAGCTCGGGGCTCGTCCAGCGCAGCAGCGCCTCGGCGCCGACCGTGCGGCCGCTGCGCGCATCGACGACGGGTTGATACGCGAGCCGCAGCAGGTCCGACGCGAGCGCGCGCCGCAGCGACTGCTCGATCGCGAAGCGGCGCTGCAGCCGCAGGTTGAGCTGCGCGGTGAAGAACGTGAAGTGGTTGCGGCCGCGCTGCTTCGCGTCGTACATCGCCGAATCGGCGTTGCGCATCAGCGTCACGGCATCGTCGCCGTCGCGCGGCGCGACGCTGATGCCGATCGATACGCCGAGCCAGTACTCGTTGTTCGCGATCGCGAACGGCTTCGCGATCGCCTCGATCACCTCGCGTGCGAGCACCGACAGGCGATCGGGATCGTCGCAATCGTCGACGAGGATCACGAACTCGTCGCCACCGACGCGCGTGAGCGCGTAGCGGCCCTCCCCGCAGGCCGCGAGCCGCGCGGCGACGCTGCGCAGCAGCGCGTCGCCGGCGTCGTGGCCGGCCGTGTCGTTGACCTTCTTGAAGCCGACCAGATCGATGAACAGGATCGCGACGCGCGCCGGCCCGGCTGCCGCGTCGTGCGCGCAGAACAGCTCGCGCATGCGGTCGCCGAGCCAGCGGCGGTTGTAGAGGCCCGTCAGCGCGTCGCGGGTCGCCATGTAGCGCAACTGCTGCTGCGCTTCGCGCACGGGGCCGATGTCGTTGAACGACACGAGCACCGAGTCGGCCTGCGTCTCGCCCGGCCTCACGATCGGCACCGCGTTGCCGCGCACCCAGATGATGTCGCCATCCGCGAGACCGAAGCCGACCGTATAGTCGAGCATCGGCGTGGCCGTCTCGAGCGCGCGCCGGCTCGGCCAGTCGTGCGGGTCGATCGGCGTGCCGTCCTCGCGCAGCTTGCGCAGGATCACCGTCGACAGCCGGCGGCCGACGAGTTCGCCCTTCACGCGCATCATCCGGTTCGCGCTCGGATTGCTCGCGATCACGACGCCTTCGCGCGATATGACGAGGATGCCCTCGCTCAGGCTGTTGACGACGAGCCGGTGATGTTCCTCGCTGCGCGCGAGTTGTCGCGCGATCCGGTCCTGGTGCACCGCGAGGCCGACGCTGTTGCCGATATCGCGCAACAGCGCGGTTTCCTCGTCGCTCGGCCGGCACGGCCGGTGGTGATAGACGGCGAACGCGCCGAGCACGGCGCCCGCCTCGTCGAGGAACGGCACCGACCAGCACGCGCGCAAGCCCAGCGGCAACGCGATGGCGCGGTAGTCGGCCCACAATGGATCGGTTTCGATGTCTTCGACGGCGACCATCCGGCGCTCGTACATCGCCGTGCCGCACGAGCCGGCCGCGGGCCCGATCGTCGCGCCGTCGATCGCCGCGCTGTACTGCGCGGGCAACGACGGCGCCGCGCCGACGCGCACGTGCACGCCGTCCGTATCGAGCAGCAGGATCGTGCAGGACGCGCCGTCGCCGAGCAAAGCCTCGGCACGCCGGCAAACCTCGACCAACAGTTCCGGCAGCGGCGTGTTGCGCGTGATCAGCCTCAGTACGCTCTGCTCGGATGCGAGTACTTCCGCGGCGAGCCCGAGGCTGTAGCGAGAACTTTGCGGTTCGGTATTCAATATGAATCCTGCCGTCTGTCCGACCGGGTCTGATGCGCCCGATTCGTTATCGATATTTCGTGCCCTGTTCCGCCCCGGGTTTACGCCGATCCCCGGTGCGCCCCGTTTGCGCGCCGAGCCCAGGCGCACCGAAATGTATTTAACACCAATCCGCGACGATCGACATAGCTGCTTCCATCAGGGGATACGCGCGGTTGCCGCGCGGCATGCAGGCGGCGGCCGGTACGCCGACGGGCTGCTGCGCCGCACGAAGGCGCGGGGCGCCGCCCGTCAGTCCTTCCGGATGTGCTCGGCCAGGAAGTCGATCAGGAGGCGCACGCGCGGCAGCAACCCGCGCCGCGACGGAAACACCGCGTGCACCACGCCGCCCTTCGGCGCCCAGCCGGGCAGCACGTCGACCAGCGTGCCGTCGCGCAGGTCGTCCTCGACGACCATGCACGGCAATTGCACGATGCCGACGCCGTGAATCGCCGCATCGCGCAGCGCGTGCATGTCGTCGGTCACGAAGCGCGGGTGATGGCGCAACTGCGCATGCTCGCCGTTCGGCCCGACCAGTTGCCACACGTGATGCCGCGCCGGCCCCCAGTCGAGGCTCGGCACGCCGATCAGCTCCGCCGGGTCCGACGGCGCGGTGCGCCCGTCCAGCCACTGCGGCGCGGCCACCAGCCGCTGCGGGCTGTCGGCGAGCACACGCATCACGAGATCGCTGTCCTCCAGCGGCGGGAAGCGCACGCGCAGCGCCAGGTCGAACCCTTCGCTCAGCAGGTCGACGCGGCGATTCGTCGCTTCGAGGTGCACGTGCACCTGCGGATGAATCGCCATGAAACGGGCGACGAGTTCGCTCACGCGGAATTCCAGCAAGGCGGTCGGGCAACTCACGCGCACGATGCCGCGCGGCTCCGCGTGCCGGCGCTCGATCACCTCGCGCGCCGCGTCGGCTTCCACCAGCACGGCGAGACAGCGCTCGTAGAATTCGCGCCCGGTTTCCGTGACCGTGAAATGGCGCGTCGTGCGCTGCAGCAGCCGCACGTCGTACCGCGCTTCCAGCGCCGCGATGCGCCGGCTCAGCGTCGATTTCGGCACGTCCAGCGCGCGCCCGGCCTGCGTGAATCCGCCGTGTTCGACCACCTTCACGAAATAGTAGAGGTCGTTCAGGTCATCCATGATTGTTCCACTCATAGAACACTGACGGCATTTTAAGGGACTGGAACGGCGGTTGTTGCACGCATAGCATCCTGTTTCGACGTATCCCTTCACATTCCCGAACCCTCTCTGGAGGCAACCATGGCAAGCGAACCGATTCGCGACCCCGCGAACGACCACCTGCTCACCCCGCAGAACGCCGCGTTCATCGTCATCGATTACCAGCCGGTCCAGGTGAACTCCATCGCGTCGATGGATCGCCAGCTGCTGATCAACAACATCGTCGGCGCATCGAAGGCGGCGGTCGCGTACGACCTCCCGATCGTCCACTCGACCGTCAACGTGAAGACCGGGCTGAACAAGCCGCCGATCCCGCAACTGCGCGCGGCGCTCGAAGGCTATCCGACCTACGACCGCACGAGCATCAACTCGTGGGAAGACGTCGAGTTCCGCCAGGCCGTCGAGGCGACCGGCCGCAAGAAACTGATCATGACCGCGCTGTGGACCGAGGCATGCCTGACCTTCCCGGCGCTCGATGCGCTGAAGGCCGGCTACGAGGTGTACGTGGTCGTCGATGCGGTCGGCGGCACGTCGGTCGCCGCGCACGAAGCGGCGCTGCGCCGCATCGAGCAGGCCGGCGGCCAGATGATCAGCGTCGCGCAGCTGTTCTGCGAATTGCAGCGCGACTGGGCGCGCAGCGCCACCGTGCCGGCGTTCATCAACCTGTTCATCGAAACCGGCGGCACGGCCGGCATCCAGTTCTCGTACGACAAGAGCTGACTGGCGAGGACGCGCGCGGCGGCCGGCGCCGCGCGCCCTGCCCCCGCTCGCTGGCGCCGGCGTGACCGGCGCGCGAGCCACCTATCGCGGCCTCCCCGGCCGCGTTTTCGTATCCGTGATTCAATGTCGATCGAACCGGCGCCGCGCCATCCGGCGGCACGGCGATGTGAACCCTCATCGAACGACCTTCACTGGATCACCATGACGAACCCTGCCGAAATCAAGGCGCTCGTTTTCGATGTCTTCGGAACGATCGTCGACTGGAGAAGCGGTGTCGCGCGCGGCACCGCCGCGTTCCTGGATCGCCACGCGCCGACACTCGACCCGTTCGCGTTCGCCGATGCGTGGCGCGCCGAGTATTCGCCGTCGATGGAAGAAATCCGCAGCGGACGCCGCCGTTACGTGCGGCTCGACGTGCTGCATCGCGAGAACCTGGTGCGCACGCTCGACCGCTTCGGGATCGTCGACGTGCCGGAGGCCGACATCGACGCGCTCAATCTCGCGTGGCATCGGCTCGATCCGTGGCCGGATGCCGTCGCCGGGCTGCACCGGCTGAAGCAGCGCTACATCATCGCGCCGCTGTCCAACGGCAATATCCGGCTGATGGTCGACGTCGCGAAGCATGGCGGGCTGCCGTGGGACGCGATTCTCGGCGCCGAGGTCGCCCGCGCGTACAAGCCGTCGCCGGCGGTCTACACCGAAGCGGTCGAGATTCTCGGCCTCGCGCCGGCCGAGCTGTGCCTGGTGGCCGCGCACAACGGCGATCTTGGCGCCGCGCGCCGGCTCGGGCTGTCGACCGCGTTCGTGCTGCGGCCGACCGAGCACGGGCCCGGCCAGACGACCGACCTGCAAGCCGACGATGCGTGGGATTTCGACGTCAGGGACCTGAACGAATTGGCGGATC
>NZ_BCPP01000267.1:0-7536 GCF_016586125.1 Burkholderia sp. E168m23 | reverse complement strand
TTTTGCCGCTCGAGGTGGGTCCACGCGCGAATGAGCCGGGTCGACAGGTATTGAAGTTGCGCGAGCTCCACCTGCAGCTTGCCTTCGTGGCTGCGGGCACGCTGCGCGAAAATGTCGAGGATGAGGCTCGTGCGATCGACCACGCGCCTGTTAAGTGCCTGCTCCAGATTGCGTTGCTGGGCGGGCGCCAACGCGTGGTTGAAGATGACGATTTCGACGTTGTGCGCGTCGCAGGCAAGCCGCAATTCATCGGCTTTGCCGCTGCCGATGAACATCTTGGCATCGGGACTGGCGCGACGACCGGTGAGGGTGACGGCGGGACGGGCCCCCGCGCTGGAGGCGAGAAGACTGAGTTCTTCGAGACTGGCTTCGAAATCGGTCTTGCCGAAATCGATGCCGACGAGCGCTGCGTTGATCAAATTATCGGGTGTCAAGATAAGGCGGCTGGCATCGGTCGCTCGCGGCGACCGGATGCCGGCCGCTGCGATAAGTTAGGACGAGGCTTCCGCGTCCGGGTGGAAATTCACCGGGCGCGCCGGCACGACCGTCGAGATGGCGTGCTTGTAAACCATCTGGGTCACCGTATTACGGAGCAACACGACGTACTGGTCGAACGATTCAATGTTCCCTTGAAGCTTGATGCCGTTGACGAGGTAGATCGAAACGGGAACGTGCTCTTTGCGCAGTGCGTTCAAAAACGGGTCTTGTAACAATTGCCCTTTGTTGCTCATGGCGTACTCCATCTTTTTTTGCAGGTTGATCTGGATTGGCGACGAAGAAAAAGAGATCCGGCGCCAATCGCTACACTATAGCTGATTTTGCCTGCCCCGCCCGGCCACTGGCCATGGGGCCGATGCCTTGCGGGGCGTGCTTCAGCCCTTGTCCGCGTACGGGTTGTTCGACGAACGGAACTCTATGCGCAATGGAGTCCCGGTCAGCGAGAAAGTTTCGCGGAATCGGTTTTCGAGGTAACGCTTGTACGTTTCCGTCACCGCGTCGAGCGCGTTGCCGTGGATCACGATGATCGGCGGATTCTGGCCGCCCTGGTGCGCATAGCGCAGCTTCGGACGCACCGGGCCGCGACGGCGCGGCTGCTGGAACTCGACGGCCTCGATCAGCGCGCGCGTGAGCTTCGGCGTCGGCAGCTTCGCCATCGCGGCCGCGTACGCGTCGTCGACCGAGCGCATCAGCGCGCCGATGCCCGTCTTCTTCGCGGCCGAAATGAAGTGCGATTTCGCGAAGTCGAGGAATTTCAGCTTGCGGGTCAAATCCGCTTTCGCGCGGTCGCGCGCGTGGTCGTCGAGACCGTCCCATTTGTTGACGCCGATCACGAGCGCGCGGCCCTGCTCGACGACGAAGCCGGCGATGTGTGCGTCCTGGTCGGAAATGTCCTGCTGCGCATCCAGCAGAAGAATGACGACGTTCGCGTCGGAGATCGACTGCAGCGTCTTCACGACCGAGAACTTCTCGATCGCCTCGAACACCTTGCCGCGGCGGCGCAGGCCGGCCGTGTCGATCAGCGTGTATTTCTTGCCGTTACGTTCGAAGTCGACGTAGATCGAATCGCGCGTCGTGCCCGGCATGTCGAACGCGATCACGCGGTCTTCGCCGATCAGCGCGTTGACGAGCGTCGACTTGCCGACGTTCGGCCGGCCGACGATCGCGATTTTGATGCCGCGCGACGGATCGTCCTCGTCCGCTTCCTCGGGCTGACCCGCGTACGCGACTTCGAGCGCCTCGTTGATCATGTCGGTCACGCCGTCGCCGTGCGCGGCCGAGATCGCGCGCGGATCGCCGAGCCCGAGCTCGTAGAAGTCCGTCGCGACCGCCGTGTACTTCATCCCCTCGGCCTTGTTGACGACCAGGAAGATCGGCCGGCCGGTCTTGCGCAGGTAGTCGGCGATCGACTTGTCCTGCGGCGCGAGCCCGTTACGGCCGTCGACGATGAACACGACGACGTCGGCTTCCTCGACGGCCTGCCGCGTCTGGCGCGCCATTTCGTGCAGGATGCCGTCCTTCGCGACGGGTTCGAAGCCGCCCGTATCGACGACCAGGTAAGGCCGTTCGCCGACGCGCCCTTCGCCGTAATGGCGATCGCGCGTCAGGCCGGGCAAGTCGGCGACCAGCGCATCGCGCGAGCGCGTGAGCCGGTTGAACAGCGTGGATTTCCCCACATTGGGGCGCCCAACGAGGGCAATGACCGGTTTCATCTGTGTTTTCTACGGTGAAGCGCAGCAGCGGGAGGCCCGCTGCTGCGGGCGGCTGCGCTGAATGAAAATATCACGAATTCGCGCCGCGCCGGATGCGCGCGCCCGGCACGCGTTGCGCGCCGTCGTCTTTCGTCTCGAACTGCCTTTCAAATACCGAGCGGCCGGGAACGCCGGCCGCCTTCAAGTCGCGCGGCCGCGGCACGCGGGACCTGCCCGCCGCGCCACGGCCGCACCTGTTTCCTGCGCGTCAGCGCGGACGGAACCCGTACAGGCCGCCGTCCTTCGTCTGCACGACGAGCGTGTTGCCCGCGAGGACCGGCGCCGCCGTAATCGCGCTGCCGTCGGTCTTCATCCGCGCGATGAAGCTGCCGTCCTCGCGCGACAGGAAGTGCACGAAGCCCTTGTAGTCGCCCATCACGACCGCATGCCCGAGCAGGTACGGCACGCCGACGTCACGGCTCTTCAGCTTGTCGTTGCGCCAGAGCTGGTTGCCCGTGGCCGCATCGTACGCGGTGACGACCGACCAGTCGTCGCCGCCGGCGACCACCGAATCGTCCTGCGCAAGGCCGCTGCGGCTCGAGAACGGCTTTTCCCACAGCGGCCGGCCCGAGTTTGCATCGAAGCAGCCGAGCTGCCCCTGGAACGTCACCGCGCAGGCTTCCGCGCCCACGAGCGTCGGCGGGCCGCTGACGTCGTTGATGCGCTCGACTTCGGTCACGCCCTTCGGGAACGACACCGGGGTTTGCCAGAACGGCTCACCCGTCTGCAGGTTGATCGCGACCAGACCGCCGCCCGGGAAGCCCGCGAGCACGGCCGCGTCGCCCGCGAACGTCATGCCCGCCGACACGCGCAGGTTCAGCGGCACCGCACGGTTGCGGTAGTTCCACTTCTGCTCGCCCGTCTGCGCGTTGAACGCGATCACCTGGCCGTCGATCGTGCGGACGACCACGAGGCCGTTGCCGACGAGCGGCGGCGAGAAGATCTCGCCTTGCACGCTGGTCTTCCACAGTTGCTTGCCGTCCGGGCCCAGCACGAACACGCCGCCCTTCAACGCACCGACCGCGGTCAGGTTGCCGTCGCTGCCGACCCCGGCCGACAGGTCCGAACCGACCTTCGAGCGCCACAGCGTCTGGCCCGTCTTCGCGTCGATCTTCTCGACCGCACCGTTTTCGCCCGCCGCATAGACCGCGTCGCCCACGGCCACTGGCGAGAACAGGTAGCGTCCGCCCTTGCCGACGCTCGCCTTCCAGACCTGTTGCACGTCCATGACGGGCTTGAACTCGGTGAGCGGCGTCGGCACGCGGCGCGCATCCTTCGACGACGAGCAAGCCGTCAAAGCGAGGACAGCCGCCGCGCAGGCAACGGGCACAGCGTAACGTTTCAGCAAATTCATCGGTTAGCGAAGCAGAGTTAAGAGGTTGAGGGGACCGGAATTCAGCCGCCGAGCGCGTCCAGCTTGAACTGCACGAGCTGGCGCGCGGACTGGTCGTCCTTCGACAGGCCGTCGAGCGCGAGCTTGTATGCCGCGCGCGCGTCGTCGGTCTTGCCTTGCGCGGCAAGCAGATCGCCGCGACGATCGGCCACGAGGCCCTTGAATGCATCGACTGGCGTACCCGACAGCAGCGCGAGGCCCGCATCGTACGCCTTCTCGTCGAGCAGCAGCGACGCGAGACGCAGCTTCGCGATCTGCTTGTACTCGTCGTCCTTGGCGTGATCGACGGCCCATTGCAGCTGAGCCTTCGCGCCGGCCGCATCGCCGGCCGCATACAGCGTCTTCGCGGCCGCGAGCGCCGTCATCTGCGCATACGGCGTGCTGCCGAACTTGTCTTCCATGTCGGCAGCCGCGCGGGCCATCGTTGCCTTGTCGTTCGCGGCGGCAGCCTTCTGGACCTGCTCGTACAGCCCGGACGCCTCGGCAGCCTGACGGCGCTGCCAGTAGTTCCAGCCGTTGAAACCGGCCGCGACGACGAGCGCCGCGAGCACGATCCACGTGGTGAGGTTGCCCCAGCGGGCCCACCACGCCTTGAGACTTTCAATCGATTCTTGTTCGTCGTGATAACTCATCGGCGAGCGATTCCTTCCTGTTCAGGCTTTTCTTGTCGAGCGGATGCCAGCGCGATCAGTCGTCGCCGTCTTCGGCGGATGCAACCATCGCATTGATTAGGAATTCGGTCAAGCTTTCGACCGGTACGGTCTGCTGAACGTTCTTTTCCCCTTCCGCACCCGCGCCGCGCAACGCTTTCACGCCCACCGTGCCGTTCGCGACCTCTTCTTCGCCGAAGATCACCGCGAACGCGGCGCCGCTTGCATCGGCCCGCTTCATCTGCGACTTGAAGCTCGCCGGCGCGCCGTCGGCGCTGCAGTGGAAGATCACGTCGAGGCCCGTGTCGCGCAGACGCTCGGCCGCGATGAACGCCTGTTCGCGCGCGGTGTCGCCCTGGTGCACGACGTACACGTCGACGCCTTCCTGCTCGGGCGCGAGATCCTCTTCCTTCAGCAGCTCGAGGATGCGCTCGATGCCCATCGCCCAGCCGCACGCGGCGGTCGGCTTACCGCCGAGCTGCTCGATCAGCGGATCGTAGCGGCCGCCGGCCGCGACCGTGCCCTGTGCGCCGAGCTTGTCGGTCACCCATTCGAACACGGTCAGATTGTAGTAATCGAGGCCACGCACCAGACGCGGGTTGATCTTGAACGGAATGTTGTTCGCGAGCAGCAGGCGCTGCAGCCCTTCGAAATGCGCGCGCGATTCGTCGCCGAGGAAATCGATCAGCTTCGGTGCGTTTTGCGCGATGTCCTGCAGCGCCGGGTTCTTCGTGTCGAGCACGCGCAGCGGGTTCGTATACAGGCGGCGCTTCGCGTCCTCGTCGAGCACGTCGGCAAACTGCTCGAGGTACTTGATCAGTTCGACGCGGTGCGCGGCGCGCTCTTCGGCGAGGCCGAGCGAGTTGATCTCGAGCTTGATGCCGGTCAGGCCGAGGTCGTCCCACAGGCGCTGGCACATCATGATGATCTCGGCATCCGCATCGGGACCCGCGAAGCCGAGCGCCTCGACGCCGACCTGGTGGAACTGGCGATAGCGGCCGCGCTGCGGACGCTCGTGACGGAACATCGGGCCGATGTACCACAGGCGCTTCGGGCCGTCGTACAGCATGTTGTGCTCGATCGACGCACGCACGACGGCCGCGGTGTTTTCCGGGCGCATCGTCAGGTTCTCGCCGTTCAGCGCGTCGGTGAAGCTGTACATCTCCTTCTCGACGATGTCCGTGACCTCGCCGATGCCACGCGTGAAGAGCTGCGTATGTTCGACGATCGGCGTGCGGATGTTCTGGTAGCCGTACGCGCGCAGCAGCGATTTCACGGTAGCTTCGAAGAATTCCCACAGGCCGGCATCCTGCGGAAGGATGTCGTTCATGCCTTTGACGCCGGTGAGCTTCTCGATCTTGCGTTTCTGTTCAGTCATCGTTCGTGTGTGTGGACGAATTAGTTCAGGGCCTCGGTGCGGCCGTAATTGCGTGCGACGTAGTCGCTGACGATCTGCTGGAATTCCTCGGCGATCCGCTCGCCACGCAGCGTCTTGACCTTCTCGCCGTCGATGAAGACAGGCGCGGCCGGGTTCTCGCCCGAACCCGGCAGGCTGATGCCGATGTTCGCGTGCTTCGATTCGCCCGGGCCATTGACGATGCAGCCCATCACCGCGACGTTCATCTTCTCGACGCCCGGATATTCCTTGCGCCAGACCGGCATCTGCTCGCGCAGGTAGGTCTGGATCTGCATCGCGAGTTCCTGGAACAGCGTGCTCGTCGTGCGGCCGCAGCCCGGGCACGCGATCACCATCGGCGCGAACGAGCGCAGGCCCATCGTCTGCAGGATTTCCTGGCCGACGATCACTTCGCCGGTGCGCGACGCGCCCGGCTCCGGCGTCAGCGAGATGCGGATCGTGTCGCCGATCCCTTCCTGCAGCAGCACGCCGAGCGCGGCCGTCGACGCGACGATCCCCTTCGAGCCCATGCCGGCCTCGGTCAGCCCGAGGTGCAGCGCGAAGCCGCAGCGGCGGCCGAGTTCGCGGTACACGGCGATCAGGTCCTGCACGCCGCTGACCTTGCACGACAACACGATGCGGTCACGGCCGAGGCCGAGCTCGACCGCGCGTTCGGCCGAGCCGATGGCCGACTGGATCAGCGCCTCGTACATCACGCTCTGCGCGTCCCACGGCTGCGCGCGCGCGCCGTTCTCGTCCATCATGCGTGCGAGCAGGTCCTGGTCGAGGCTGCCCCAGTTCACGCCGATCCGCACCGGCTTGTCGTACTTCGCCGCGGCCTCGATCATCTGCGCGAACTGCGTGTCGCGCTTCGCACCCTGACCGACGTTACCGGGGTTGGATCCGGTACTTCGACAGCGACTCGGCGCAGCCCGGATAGTCGCGCAGCAGCAGGTGGCCGTTGTAGTGGAAATCGCCGACGAGCGGCACGGTCACGCCCATCCGGTCGAGCTGCTCGCGGATCGCCGGCACGGCGGCCGCGGCTTCGGGCGTGTTGACCGTGATGCGCACCAGCTCGGAGCCCGCATTCGCGAGTTCCTTGATCTGGATCGCCGTGCCGATCGCATCGGCCGTGTCGGTATTCGTCATCGACTGCACGCGCACCGGCGCGTCGCCGCCGATCGTCACGAGTTGCCCGCCCCAGCGGACATCCACCGCATGCGATACGCGGCGCGGCTGATGCCCGCCGAACACCGGCTCGGTTGAACAAATCTGACTGCTGCGTGGGGATTGAGCTTCGGATTGCATCGATAGATCCATTTACGCGGAATGCGCCGCAACGTGGCGCATGAATTGAAAAAGCGCCGTGCCCTCACGGCCTGCCGAGATCGACGACAGGCCTTCGCCACGGCGCTTGACGTCAGGGCAACGTGAACCGCGCCACGTTACCCCGCGCTGCCGAATATTTTGCCGGATCGACCGGTTTTCCGTCGAACGCAACCGCGTCGAGGCCGGCCTTGTTGCCGATCGTGACCTTGAACGGCCCGTCACCGGCCACCTGCTTCGTTTCGCCGGCGCGCACCAGCGCCGAGAACAGCTCCTTGCCGTTCTTGTCGCGCACGCTGAACCAGCAATCCTGCTTGACCTTCAGTTCGACCATCGACTGGCCTGCCGCCACCACGACGCTCGCCGGCTGGGCCGGTGCGGCCGCGCTGGCCGCCGCCGTTGCCGCCACGGGCTGCGACGCAGCCGCCGTCGCGACTGGGGCCGCAGGCGCCGGAACGGCCGACGCGATCGCCTGCGCCGGAGTCGCCGATGCAGCAGCCGGGGCCGGAACCTCATTCGCAA
>NZ_BCPP01000266.1:0-7548 GCF_016586125.1 Burkholderia sp. E168m23 | reverse complement strand
TATAATGTATGCTATACGAAGTTATTACGATCTCGACGAGGTGTTCGACAACGAGCAGGTGGTCGCGCGCGGGATGCAGGTGTCGCTGCCGCACCCGTGCGGCGCGGACGTGAAGCTCGTGCGCAACCCGATCCGGATGAGCGCGACGCCGCCCGATGCGCGCACGGCCCCGCCGCTGCTCGGCGCGCAGACGGAAGACGTGCTGCGCGACATGCTCGGCTACGACGACGTGCGGATCGCCGCGTTGAAGGCGAAACAGGCGATCTGACGCGATTCGGGTGACGGCGTCGCGGCGGCTGCGGGCGCACGTGGCGTGCAACGACGGGATCACACGGCCGCGACCCGCGCCCGACCGGCAGGCTGACTAACGCCCGAGCGCGTCGAGCCAGCCGCGCGCTTGCGGCCAGTCGCCGAGCCCGCTATCCGCGTTGATGTGGCCGCGCGGGCCGAGGTCATGGAACGTGCTGCCCCACGCGTTCGCGCAGCCGCGTGCGAACGCGAGTGAACCGTACGGATCGTCGCTGCTCGCGACGACACAGGTGGGAAACGGCAGCCGCTCGTGGGGCACCGGGCCGAAGCCGTGTGCCTCTGCCGGAAACACCGGCCCGGCGGGATCGGGCAACGCGACGAGCAGCGCGCCGCGCACTTTCGCGAGCGCGGCCGGGCGTGCATAGCGGGTCGCCCACCAGGCGGTGGTCAGCGTGCCGAGGCTGTGGCCGGCGATCAGCACGGGCCCGCGCGCGGCTTCGACCGCCCGGTCGAGCGCGAGACACCAGCCATTGCGGAATGCGCGGTTCCAGTCAGGCATCGTGACCCGCGAGAAGCGCGCATCCGCGCGCTCCCAGCGGCTTTGCCAGTGGAGCGGGCCCGAATTGGCATAGCCCGGCAGGACGAAAACGACGGGGTCGGTCATGGAAGGATTCGTCGACGAATGGAATCGTGTTGTAGCGTCGACGCAGTGTCGCACACCCGCCTCTCCCTGATGGTGCCTGTCAAAATCCGGGGGATGTGCGTGACCTTCGAGCGGGTCGTGACGCGCTCAGGCAGGCGTCACGACCGGTCGGCATGCAGCGGCGCCCGCGTCGCGGGCGCCAGCCGGCGTGGCAGATCAGCGTACGCCGGCGCCGACCAAGCCGCCTGCCGCTGCGCCGGCCACCGTGCCGACCGGGCCGCCCGTGATCAGGTAGCCGAGCGCGCCGCCCGCGGCCGCGCCGATCCCGGCATTGCGTTGCGTATGCGTCATCGCGCATGCGCCGAGTTGCGACAGGGCCGCGACGATCACCGCGGTACGAACGAGAAAAGTGGTCTTCTTCATCATGATTATTGGCTTCCTCCCGCCAGGCAAAAATTGCGAATGGCGGCATTGAATCGGTAAAGCGATCATAGGAAAACCCGAACGGTGCCGGCAATCCGATTTACGTCGTGTTACAGCCGACACACACTCGATATATTGCGAAACACCTCGCGAACCGAGGGCAGCCGACCGGCAGGCCGCGCGGGACGGACCCCGGTCAGGTAGAATTACAGGATTAAACCGGCGCGACGCGCCGACACAACCCTGACGCCAACCGCATGAGCACCGAACGCAACGACGCCCCCGCGGCTTCCAATTTCATCCGCAACATCATCGACGACGACAACCGCACCGGCAAATGGGGCGGCCGCGTCGAAACGCGCTTCCCGCCCGAGCCGAACGGCTATCTGCACATCGGTCACGCGAAGAGCATCTGCCTGAACTTCAGCGTCGCGCGCGACTACGGCGGCGTGTGCCACCTGCGCTTCGACGACACGAACCCGGAAAAGGAAAGCGTCGAATACGTCGACTCGATCGTCGACGCGGTGCGCTGGCTCGGCTTCGACTGGCGCAAGGACGCGGTCGATCATCAGTATTTCGCGAGCGACTACTACGACAAGCTGTACGAATTCGCCGAGCTGCTGATCCAGCGCGGCAAGGCGTACGTCGACAGCCAGAGCGCCGACGAAATGCGCGCGAACCGCGGTTCGCTGACCGAAGGCGGCAAGCCGTCGCCGTTCCGTGATCGCACGCCGGCAGAAAACCTCGACCTGTTCCGCCGCATGAAGGCCGGCGAGTTCAAGGAAGGCGAGCACGTGCTGCGCGCGAAGATCGACATGGCGTCGCCGAACATGAACATGCGCGACCCGGTGATCTACCGGATCCGCTACGCGCACCATTACCGCACCGGCGACGCATGGTGCGTGTATCCGATGTACGACTACACGCACTGCATCTCGGATGCGCTCGAAGGCATCACGCATTCGCTGTGCACGCTCGAATTCGAGGATCACCGCCCGCTGTACGACTGGGTGCTGAACGAACTCGCGGAAGCCGGCGTGTTCACGCGCCCGCTGCCGCAACAGATCGAATTCTCGCGGCTGAACCTCACGTACGCGATCACCAGCAAGCGCAAGCTGCTGCAGCTCGTCACCGAAGGCCATGTCGACGGCTGGGACGACCCGCGGATGCCGACGATCGTCGGCGTGCGCCGCCGCGGCTTCACGCCGGAAAGCATTCATCTGTTCTGCGAACGGATCGGTGTGACGAAGATCGATTCGTGGATCGACATGAGCATCTTCGAAGGCGCGCTGCGCGACGACCTCGACGACAAGGCCGCGCGTACGGTCGCGGTGCTCGATCCGCTGAAGCTCGTGATCGACAACTATCCGGAAGACCTCGAGGAAGCCTGCACGGCGCCCGTGCATCCGCACCATCCGGACCGCGGCGTGCGCACGTTCCCGATCTCGCGCGAGCTGTGGATCGAGCGCGAGGACTTCGTCGAGAATCCGCCGAAGGGTTATTTCCGGCTGTTCCCGGGCAACAAGGTGCGCCTGCGCTACGGCTACGTGATCGAGTGCACGGGCTTCGACAAGGACGCCGACGGCAACGTGACGGCCGTGCACTGCAACTACTTCCCGGACAGCAAGTCGGGCACCGAAGGCGCGAACACGTACAAGGTCAAGGGCAACATCCACTGGGTCAGCGCGAAGCACGCGCAGCCGGCCGAAGTGCGGATCTACGACCGCCTGTTCAAGGAGCCGCACCCGGACGCGGGCGGCGCGAACTTCCTCGAGGCGCTGAACCCCGATTCGAAGAAGATCGTGCAGGCGTACGTCGAGCCGGGCAACGGCGACGTCGCGCCGGAAACGCGCCTGCAGTTCGAGCGCCACGGCTACTTTGTTGCAGACCGTGTCGATTCGAAGCCGGGCAAGCCGGTGTTCAACCGGATCGTCGGGCTGCGCGACAGCTGGGGCAAGCCGGCCTGACGGCCTGCTGCACGCGGCGGCGTGCGGCTTCGCAAGCCGCCCCGCTGCCTGCCCATGAAAAAAACCGGCTCGAGGGCCGGTTTTTTTATCGGCGTGCGCCGAAGGACGGATGGCCGCAGCGACAGCGGCGGCGCTCATTCACGCGCCCGACAACCGCCGATGCAGCTCCGCCAGCGACAGCTTCGTGCGAAACAGCCGCGCGAGACTGCGGCTCGCATAGGTGTCGACGTCGCCCGGCACGGTCCAGCGATACGCATCCATCTCGGGAATCATCGAGCCGTCGCGACGGCTCGGAAACAGCGACGTACACGTACACCGCGCGGGATCGATCTCGCCTTCGGCCACCTGCACCGCGAACAGGTGCAGGTCCTTGTCGTGCCGGTACGCGAAACGGCCGAGATCGAGCAAGCGTGCCGGCGCGAACTCGATGCCGGTTTCCTCGAGCAGTTCGCGCAGCGCGGCGTCGGCCGGCGTCTCGCCCGGTTCGCCCTGCCCCTTCGGGATGTCCCAGTGCGTGGTGTCCGTCGCGTGCGCGAGGAACACGCGGCCGGCCGTATCGAGGATCACGACGCCGCACGACACCGTGCGCGGCGCGCCGCCCCGCTTCATCATGCGCGTGCTCAGCGCTTCTGCAGCTGCCACTTGCCCGCGGCCGTCTTGCAGTAGACGGGCTTGAGCGTCATCGTCTGGCCCTTCGCGGTGATTTCGGTCGCGATTTCGCGGCAGGTCTTGCCGTCCGTCTCGGTCGTGCTCGGCGTGAGCTTCGCGTCGATCTGCGTGCCGCGGCCGTTGCTCTGCCACGTCGTGGTTTCGCCGTCCTTGCCTTCGTCGCGCGCCTGCACGACCGCCCTGGAGAGCGACGCGCGATCGGTCTTGCTGAAATAGCTGATCGGCGTGTCGTTCAGGAAATTCAGGTTGTTCTGCGCATGGGCGGGCAGCATCGCGGCTGCGCACGCGGCGCCGGCCAGCACACGCGTGACGATGGAAAGGGATGCACGCATCGACATGTTTTTCTCCTTGGATGTTCGATCGAACGGCGTGGCGCATGCCGGCGGACCGGGGGCCGGCCCTCCGGTATGCGCCACGCCCGTCAGCGAGCGAGCATAGCATGCGTGCTGTAATGAACGCCTCTAGGGCTTGGCTAACGCGGCCGTTTGCTGATACCCGTCAGTCAGCGTGCCGAGGAACGCGATCACGTCCTTGATCTCGGCCGCGTTCAGCGCCGGCTGGTCGCCGCGCTTGCGGTCGAACGGCGCTTCGCGGTTGATGTTCGGCCAGTAGCGCTTCGGCAGATCGTCGTAGATCTGCACCTTGCCGTGCACGACCGGATAGAACTTCTCCGGATGGATGTCGCGTTCGACGTAGAAGCGCATCACGTCCTCGAGCGAGTGATACACGCCGTTGTGGAAGAACGTCTTGCGCAGCGCGACGTTGCGCAGCGACGGCGTGCGGAACAGCCCGCAGAATTCGTCGCGGCCCTTCAGGTCGGTGCGTTCGGGGCCGCAGGCGCCGAGATCGTAGAAGCGCGGGTCGCGATTGACGGGCAGCGCGCGGTTGCGCGGCACCGCGATCGCGATCAGCCCGAAATCGCTGAACTGCGGCGGGCCGCCTTCGAGCGTGCGCTGGCTGATGTGGCAGCTCGCGCAGTTGCCCTTCTTCTCGTCGTTGAACAGCTGCAGGCCGTGCAACTCCGCGGGCGTGAGCTGCGCGTGACCGGCCAGATACGCGTCGTATTTGCTCGTGTACGGATCGAACAGCGCCGGCTGCTGCTGGAATGCGTCGAGCGCGCGCAGCACCGCATCGAACGTCGCCCGGTCGTCGCCGAGCACCTGGTCGCCGAACGCCTTGCGGAACGCGTCGGCGTACGGCGCTGCGCGAACCGCCTTCGCGACCCGCGCGGGCGAACTGCTCATCTCGAACGGCGACGTGAGCGGAATGCGGGCCTGCGCATCGCGCGTATCGACGCGACCATCCCAGGTCAGCCCGCCGGTCGGCCCCGCGTCGATGCTTTCGTCACCTTCGTCCGGCGAATCGTGGAAGTGCTCGCTGAACGGCGGGATACCGCGCAGGTACTTCAGCGACGGCACCGCGCGAAAGCCGGTACGGTGCATGTCGTCGCCGCCCAGCTGCACCGACAGCGCGTTCGGCGGCCCGAACGCATGCTCGACGCTGTGGCACGACGCGCAAGCGAGCTTGCCGGACCCGGACAGCGACGGATCGAAGAACAGCTGCTTGCCGAGCGCCGTCATCTGCTTCACGCCCTCGAACACCTGCGCACGCGTCTGCGGCTGGCTGGCCGGCGCGACCGCCGGGGCGGCCGGAGTGGCCGGAGCGGCCTGCGCCGCCGGTACGACGGACGCGGCCGACGCACTCGTGCCGGGCTGCGCATCGCAACCAGCCAGCGCCGCGAGCGCGCCAACCATCGCGAGCGTCGCCGCAGCGGGAATCAGCGATCGCGCGGACGCGAAGGATTTCAGAAGGGTGTGCATCGTTGTTCTGGTAGCGGTGGGCAATCGGCCGGAGCTTATGTCAGTTCCGTGACCGTTGGATGACGTTCAACCGACAGTCAATTGAAAGCGTCCCTACACCCGGCTGTCAAATCGGTTCCAGATAATGCGCGCAGCCGGGCGGTACCGCGAGGTTCGCACGCCGGCCCTCCCGCCACCCGGTTCCCACACGCGACCAACGACGAATGAGAGAGAACATCGCATGAAGAAGCACGCCTGGATTCGCTACACGCCGATCGCCCTCGCGGCCGCGCTCAGCCTGACCGCCTGCGGCGGCGACGACGTCACGCAACAGGGCCTGTCGGCCGTCAAGAACGTCGTCGTGATCTACGCGGAAAACCGCAGCTTCGACAACCTGTACGGCAACTTCCCTGGCGCGAACGGCCTGCAGAACGCGACGGCCGCGAATTCGGTGCAGAAGGATCGCGACGGCTCGACGATGGCGACGCTGCCGAAGATCTGGGGCGGCCTCACCGCGACCGGCATCACGCCGGCGGTGACCGAGGCGATGACGGCGAACCTGCCGAACGCGCCGTTCGCGATCGACGATCCGAAAGGCTTCAACCAGTCGATGAGCATCGCGACGCGCGACATCGTGCACCGCTTCTACCAGGACCAGATGCAGATCAACGGCGGCAAGAACGACATGTACGCCGCCTGGACCGACGCGGGCGGCCTGACGATGGGCCACTACACGGCCGATCCGTCGAAGCTGCCGCTGTGGAAGATCGCGCAGCAGTACGTGCTCGCCGACAACTTCTTCATGGGCGCGTTCGGCGGTTCGTTCCTGAACCACCAGTACCTGATCTGCGCGTGCGCGCCGTACTACGCGAATGCCGACAAGAGCCCGGCGGCCGGCAAGATCGCCGTGCTGAACGCCGACGGCAAATCGCTGAAGGTCGCGACGAATTCGCCGGCGTCCGCGCTGAGCGGCCCGCCGAAGTTCGTCAACGACGGCGCGCTCACGCCCGACTTCTACGGCATCAACACGATGCAGCCGGCGTATCAGCCGAGCGGCAACAAGGCGGCCGCGGGCGGCGATCCGCTGCTCGCCGACCCGGCCAATCCGTCGACGATGCCGCCGCAGACGGCGACCAACATCGGCGACCTGATGACCAACGCGGGCGTGTCGTGGGCGTGGTATTCCGGCGCGTGGGGCCAGGCGCTGCAGGCGAGCCAGAACGGCACGTCGAACGTGATCTACGGCGCCGACCTGTCGACGCCGAACTTCCAGCCGCACCACCAGCCGTTCAACTACTTCGCGAACCAGGCGCCGGGCACCGCGAGCCGCGCGCAGCACCTGCTCGACGGCGGCGCGAACGGCGCCGAGTTCATCAAGGCGATCGATGCGGGCACGCTGCCGCAGGTCACGTTCTACAAGCCGCAAGGCAACCTGAACGAGCACCCGGGGTACACGGACGTCACGTCCGGCGACCAGCACATCGCCGACGTGATCGCGCACCTGCAGGCCAGCCCGCAGTGGAAGAACATGGTCGTGGTCGTCACGTACGACGAAAACGGCGGCTTCTGGGATCATGCGACGCCGCCGAACGCCGACCGCTGGGGCCCGGGCACCCGCATTCCCGCGCTGATCGTGTCGCCGTATGCGAAGAAGGGCTTCGTCGATCACACGCAGTACGACACGGGTTCGATCCTGCGCTTCATCACGCGCCGCTTCTCGCTGCCGCGCCTCGCGGGCCTGCAGCAGCGCGACGACGCGCTGAAGGCGAACGGCGCGCAGCCGATGGGTGACCTGACG
>NZ_BCPP01000265.1:0-7554 GCF_016586125.1 Burkholderia sp. E168m23 | reverse complement strand
GACCTTCGACGAGGGCATCGCGACCGATACCTTCTCGACCATCTGCGCGTTGCGGATGCGAGTCAGCATATCGGCGATAGGATCACTCATGCTCATTTACGTTTCTCCTATTACCAGCTCGCCTTGGTCAGGCCAGGAATCTCGCCACGGAATGCGATTTCACGAATCTTGTTACGCGCGAGGCCGAATTTACGGAACGTGCCACGCGGACGGCCCGTGATCGCGCAGCGGTTACGCTGGCGGGTCGGGTTTGCGTTGCGGGGCAGTTGCTGCAGCTCCAGGCGTGCTTCGTAGCGCTCTTCTTCCGACTTGCTTTGGTCTTCGACGATCGCCTTCAGCGCTTCGCGCTTTGCTGCGAACTTCGCGACCAGGCGGGCGCGCTTCTTTTCACGTTCGATCAGTGCCAGTTTAGCCACGGTAACCTCAGTTTCTGAACGGGAACTTGAAGCTGGCGAGCAGAGCCTTTGCTTCGTCGTCGGTCTTCGCAGTCGTCGTGATGCTGATGTTCAGCCCACGCAGTGCGTCGATCTTGTCGTAATCGATTTCGGGGAAAATGATCTGCTCTTTCACACCGATGTTGTAGTTGCCACGGCCATCGAAAGCACGACCCGACACACCGCGGAAGTCACGCACGCGGGGCAGGGCAACCGTCACGAAACGGTCGAGGAATTCGTACATCGCCTGGCCACGCAGCGTCACCATCGCGCCGATGGGGTAACCCTGGCGGATCTTGAAGCCTGCGATTGCCTTGCGAGCCTTCGTGACGACCGGCTTCTGGCCGGCGATCTTCGTGAGGTCGCCAACGGCGTTCTCGATGATCTTCTTGTCAGCGATCGCTTCGCCAAGACCCATGTTCAGCGTGATCTTGGTGATGCGCGGCACTTCCATGACCGACTTGTAACCGAACTTCTCGATCAGGCCGGGCACAACCTTTTCTTTGTAAAACTCTTGAAAACGAGCCATTTTTTACTCCGCTGCGTCAGGCGCTCAGTACGGCACCGGTCGTCTTCAGGAAGCGAACCTTCTTGCCTTCCTCGACCTTGATGCCAACACGCGACGCCTTGCCATTCGCGTCGACCAGTGCGACGTTCGAAATATGCAGGGGCATCGTCTTCGCTTCCACGCCGCCCGTCGTACCCTTCATCGGGTTCGGCTTCACATGCTTCTTGACGAGGTTGATACCTTCAACCGTCACATGTTCAGCACCGACAGCCAGCACGACGCCGCGCTTGCCCTTGTCCTTGCCAGTGACGACGATGACTTCGTCACCTTTGCGAATCTTGTTCATCGCGACTCCTTACAGCACTTCCGGCGCCAGCGAAACGATCTTCATGAATCGTTCGCTACGCAGCTCACGCGTCACCGGCCCGAAGATACGGGTGCCGATCGGCTCGAGCTTGTTATTCAAAAGCACAGCGGCGTTGCCGTCGAACTTGATCAGCGAGCCGTCTTGACGGCGCACGCCCTTGGCGGTGCGAACCACCACGGCGTTGTAGATTTCGCCTTTCTTCACGCGCCCGCGCGGCGTTGCCTCTTTGACGCTCACCTTGATGATGTCGCCAATGCCGGCATAACGACGCTTCGAGCCGCCGAGCACCTTGATGCACAGGACTTCACGTGCACCCGTGTTGTCGGCTACTTCGAGCCGAGATTCGGTCTGGATCATGGTTTGTCTTTCCCAACTTAATCCGGATGCACCACCATGATGCATTCGGTCAGTCTTGGTCCCGTCAGCCAATCGGCTGCTTGGGTTGGAACAGCAGCGACGGCAAACGAAACCCGCCATCGCAATTCGGTGAATCTTTCGGACAGGCTGGCGCCAGTCCGCTTCCCCCACCAACTTCGCCCGCGACGGGGCTCCCATAAAGAGGGAAGACCAGAATTATAACAAATAATCCTGGTCCCGCAAGCAAAAACTTTGCGATTTCAAGCACTTCGTGGAGAAGTGCCTGTTACTGCCTACTGCACTGCCCGCTTAGATGACGCGAGCGGCTTCGACGAGGCGCGACACCGTCCAGGCCTTCGTCTTCGAAACAGGACGCGTTTCCTGGATTTCGACGAGATCGCCTTCGTTGTAGGTGTTCGCTTCATCGTGCGCGTGGTACTTCTTCGAACGCACGACATACTTGCCGTAGATCGGGTGCTTGACGCGGTGCTCGATCAGCACGGTGACGGTCTTGTCCATCTTGTTGCTGACGACCCGACCGACCAGCGTCCGCTTCAGCGAGGTTTTCACGCTATCGTTCATTTCTGGTTCGCCTTCTGAGTCATGACGGTCCGCACACGTGCGATGTCGCGACGAACCTTCTTCAGCTGGCTCGTGTTCGTGAGCTGCTGGGTCGCGAGTTGCATGCGCAGGCCGAATTGCGCCTTCAGCAGGTCCGCCAGCTCCTTGTTGAGCGCGGCCTGGTCTTTCTGGAGAAGTTCGGAAGCCTTCATGTTTTCTCCTTAGGCGCCGAGCTGGCGCACGATGAATGCCGTCTTGAGCGGCAGCTTGGCTGCGGCCAGACGGAACGCTTCGCGTGCCAGTTCTTCGGTTACGCCGTCCATTTCATAGAGCATCTTGCCCGGCTGAATCTCGGCGACGTAGTACTCCGGGTTACCCTTACCGTTACCCATACGCACTTCGGCCGGCTTCTGCGAAATCGGCTTGTCCGGGAAGATCCGGATCCAGATGCGGCCGCCACGCTTGATGTGACGCGTCATTGCACGACGCGCCGCTTCAATCTGACGTGCGGTCAAACGACCGCGACCGATCGCCTTCAGGCCGAATTCACCGAACGACACTGCGTTGCCGCGCGTCGCCTTACCGGTGTTACGACCCTTCTGCTCTTTACGATACTTTCTGCGTTTCGGTTGCAGCATCGTTATTCTCCAGTCTTGCCGTCTTCGGGCTTGCCGGCGCCGCGGCGCGGTGCGCCACGACGAGCACCCGGAGCGCCGCCTTCGCCATCACGGCGCGGACGACGGTCGCCCGGACGCGCATTGCGACGCGGACGCTTGTCTTCGGCTACTTCTTCCACCACCGGTGCGTCGTTGCGGCCGAGCGTATCGCCCTTGTAGACCCACACCTTGACGCCGATGATCCCGTAAGTCGTCTTCGCTTCCGAAGTCGCGTAGTCGATATCAGCACGCAGCGTATGAAGCGGCACGCGACCTTCGCGATACCACTCCGTACGAGCGATTTCGATACCGTTCAGACGGCCTGCGCTCATGATCTTGATGCCTTGGGCACCCAGACGCATCGCGTTCTGCATCGCACGCTTCATCGCGCGACGGAACATGATCCGGCGCTCGAGCTGTTGCGTGATCGAGTCAGCGATCAGCTGAGCATCGGTTTCCGGCTTGCGGATTTCTTCGATGTTGACGTGAACCGGCACGCCCATGCGGCGTTGCAGTTCCGTCTTCAGCTGTTCGATATCCTCGCCCTTCTTGCCGATGACCACGCCCGGACGCGAGCTGTAAATCGTGATGCGCGCGTTCTTCGCCGGACGCTCGATGACGACCCGACCGACCGAAGCGTTCTTCAGCTTCTTCTTCAGGTATTCACGAACACCGATGTCTTCCTGCAGCATCGCCGCGAAATTGTTGTTGTTCGCGTACCAACGCGAAGCCCAATTGCGGCTGACAGCCAGGCGGAAGCCAGTCGGATGAATTTTCTGTCCCATCGTATGGCTCCTTAATTCCCGACCGTCACAGTGATGTGACAGGATTGCTTCTCGATGCGGTTACCGCGGCCCTTGGCGCGCGCGGTGAAACGCTTGAGCGATGCAGCCTTGTCGACGTAGATGCTCTTGATCTTGAGCTCGTCGATATCAGCGCCTTCGTTGTGCTCCGCATTCGCGATTGCCGACAGCACAACCTTCTTCACGATGCCAGCCGCCTTCTTCGGCGAGAACGTCAGAACGTTCAGCGCCTTGTCGACCGGCAAACCGCGGATCTGGTCAGCCACAAGGCGCGTTTTCTGCGCCGAGATGCGGGCACCGCGATGAATTGCTTTCACTTCCATCTTGATTGCCCCTTATTTCTTGGCCTTCTTGTCGGCTGCGTGACCCTTGAACGTACGGGTCAGTGCGAACTCGCCAAGCTTGTGGCCGACCATGTTTTCCGAGATGTACACCGGAACGTGTTGACGGCCGTTGTGAACAGCGATCGTCAGGCCGATGAAATCCGGCAGAATCGTCGAGCGACGCGACCAGGTCTTGATCGGCTTTTTGTCGCGCGAAGCTGCAGCCGCCTCAACTTTCTTCAGCAAATGGGCGTCGCAGAACGGACCTTTTTTAACAGAACGTGCCATTGCCTACTCCTTAACGCTTGTGACGGCGCTGGACGATCATCGTCGTCGTGCGCTTGTTGCTGCGGGTGCGGTAACCCTTAGCCGGCGTACCCCACGGGCTCACCGGGTCGCGACCTGCAGCCGTCTTGCCCTCACCACCACCGTGCGGGTGATCAACCGGGTTCATCGCAACGCCACGCACCGTCGGGCGGATACCGCGCCAGCGGTTCGCGCCAGCCTTGCCGATCTGGCGCAGGCTATGCTCTTCGTTGCCGACTTCACCGATCGTTGCACGGCACTCGATGTGCACGCGGCGGATTTCGCCCGAACGCAGACGAACCTGCGCGTAGACGCCTTCGCGCGCCAGCAGCATGGCCGACGTGCCAGCCGAACGCGCCATTTGCGCGCCCTTGCCCGGCAGCATCTCGATGCAGTGGATCGTCGTACCGACCGGAATGTTGCGGATCGGCAGCGTGTTGCCTGCACGGATCGGCGCTTCCGAACCCGACATCAGCTGTTGGCCGACGGTCAGGCCCTTCGGGGCGATGATGTAGCGACGTTCGCCGTCTGCGTAGAGCACCAGCGCGATGTTCGCGCTGCGGTTCGGGTCGTACTCGAGACGCTCGACCTTTGCCGGGATGCCATCCTTCGTGCGACGGAAATCGACGATACGATAGTGTTGCTTGTGACCACCACCCTTGTGACGCGTGGTGATACGACCGTTGTTGTTACGGCCGGCGGTCGAGCTCTGCGAGTCGAGCAGTGCCGCGAACGGCTTGCCCTGGTGCAGGTTCTTGTTGACCACCTTGACCATCGCGCGGCGACCCGGCGATGTCGGCTTAACTTTAACGATTGCCATGATTACTTGGCCTCCGCTTCAAAGTTGATTTCCTGGCCGGGCTTCAGGCAAACGTACGCCTTCTTCACGTCCTTGCGGCGGCCCATCGAACGGCCGAAGCGCTTTTGCTTGCCCTTCTGAACCAGCACGTTGACCGAATCAACTTCAACCTTGAACAGCAGCTCGACAGCCGCCTTCACTTCCTGCTTCGTGGCATCCGGTGCGACTTCGAACACGACTTGCTCGTTCTTGTCGGCAACCAGCGTCGCCTTTTCCGAGATCACCGGTGCGAGCAGGACCTGCATCAAACGATGATCGTTCTTGCGAATCTCGCTCATGACAGCAACTCCTCGATCTGGGCGACCGCAGCCTTCGTGACCAGCACTTTCTTGAAGTAGATCAGCGACAGCGGGTCAGCGTAGCGCGGCTCGACAATCGCCACGTGCGGCAGGTTGCGCGAAGCCAGGTACAGGTTCTCGTCGACCGTGTCGGTGATGATCAGCACGGAGTCGAGACCCATGGTCTTGAATTTGTCGGCCAGCAGCTTGGTCTTCGGCGCTTCGAGGATGATGTCCTCGACGACCGACAGACGGCCTTCACGGGCCAGCTGCGAGAAGATCGAGCAGAGACCTGCGCGATGCATCTTCTTGTTGACCTTGTGCGAGAAGTTTTCTTCCGGCGAATTCGGGAAGATACGACCACCGCCACGCCACAGCGGGCTCGACGACATACCGGCACGAGCGCGACCCGTACCCTTCTGGCGCCACGGCTTCTTGGTCGTGTGCTTGACTTGCTCACGGTCCTTCTGTGCGCGGTTACCCTGGCGAGCATTCGCCTGGTAAGCGACGACGACCTGGTGGATCAGCGCTTCGTTGTAGTCACGACCGAACACGACGTCCGATGCGTTGACCACTGCACCTTCCTGACCATTTTCGTTCAGGAGCTTGAGTTCCATTATTTCGCCCCCTTGGTCTTGACGGCCGGCGTCACGAAGACCTTGCCGCCCTTCGCGCCCGGAATCGCACCCTTCACGAGCAGCAGCTTGCGCTCTGCGTCGATACGAGCGATTTCGAGGTTCTGCACCGTCACCGTCACGTCACCCATGTGACCCGTCATGCGTTTACCCGGGAAAACACGACCCGGATCCTGCGCCATACCGATCGAGCCCGGCACGTTGTGCGAGCGCGAGTTACCGTGCGTGGCACGGCCGGAGGAGAAGTTGTAACGCTTGATCGTACCGGCGTAGCCCTTACCGATCGACACGCCTTGCACGTCGACCTTCTGGCCCACTTCGAAAAGATCTGCACCGACCACGGCGCCATTCGACAGCTCGGCTGCCTTGGCCGCGTCAATGCGGAATTCCTTGAGGATTTCACCGGCTTCGACACCGGCTTTGGCGAGATGACCTGCCAGCGGCTTCGTCACGCGCGATGCGCGGCGGGAGCCGAATGCAACCTGCACGGCCGTGTAGCCGTCGGTTTCAACAGTCTTGATCTGCGTCACGCGGTTGTCCGACACGTCCAGCACGGTGACGGGAATCGAATCCCCTTCAGCCGTGAAGATACGGGTCATGCCAACCTTGCGACCTACGAGTCCAAGGCTCATCATTTTCTCCATTCCCGACTGCGATTGGTCGGGGCTGATTTACAAAATGCCGGGCACGCAAGGCCCAACTTTTTTACGCGAATACGCGAAAAGCCAAGCAGTATAGCCCGACTTTCCGATTTCCGCAAGCAATACAAAGACTTAGCACCGCCCGGCGGACCGACCGGCGCTGGAAGCCTTACTGCAGCTTGATTTCCACGTCGACGCCAGCCGGCAGGTCGAGCTTCATCAGCGCGTCAACGGTCTTGTCCGTCGGGTCGACGATGTCCATCAGGCGCTGGTGGGTACGGATTTCGAGCTGATCGCGCGACGTCTTGTTGACGTGCGGCGAACGCAGAATGTCAAAACGCTGAATGCGCGTCGGCAGCGGCACCGGGCCACGGACGATTGCGCCAGTCCGCTTCGCGGTATCGACGATTTCGGCAGCCGATTGATCGATCAGACGATAGTCGAATGCCTTCAGGCGAATGCGGATTTTCTGTTGCTGCATGACAATTCCTTGAAAAGAGCGAGGCGATGTTGCATCGCCGGACACTAAAAGAACGTGAAACATGACGCCAGCGGGGAGCGAAGCATCAGGTTCCGGACAGTACTTCCACTGCTAAGCCCGCGATTCTACACGAAATTCTGAAGTAGTGTTGCGTGTTTCTTGGTGCGCGCAACGCGCCGCCGGAAAAACAAAACCGGGCGCCAGCGCAAGCTGGGCACCCGGTTTCGACGGTACAACCGCGTACCGCGGGAATCGCGGACCCCGTCGGGATCCGCGGATCGTCGATATTACTCGATGATCTTGGCGACGACGCCGGCGCCGACGGTACGGCCGCCTTCGCGGATC